>JBJEJS010000283.1:0-2089 GCA_051878235.1 Candidatus Cryptobacteroides sp. | reverse complement strand
GGAGAGATGGTGAGGTGGAAAAGCAGGAATTGCGGTAAGACCTGGAAACGAGTCCGCACCCTGACTCACGACAGTCCGAGGAATCACGGATAGGCCCGACGGCCGCTGAACTGTGATGACGAGTTCTATGCGTTCTGGGCAGACGGGAATCCGGACGGGAGAAGCATCTCCTGCCTGTATTTCTGCAATGCTGAAGGGGATGTCTTCAGAATGCCATACGAGATGACTCAGGAATGGGAGAAGCCTGAAAGAATGAGTTTCTGACATATAAAATAACACATAACACATAATTAATATGAAAATGAGAACATTGAGGTTAATGATGCTTCCGCTTGCAGTGATTGCGGGCATCGCAGTCGCCGGTTGTTCGACATCCGAGCCCGGGGATGAGGAATCAGTTGAATTGTCCGGCCTTCAGGATGAAATCCGGTTTACCTACGACGGAGGCAATCCTGTGGAGTTCACTGTCAAATCAAACAGGACCTGGTCAATCTCAAAAAGCGCCGGCCTGGACTGGCTCACGGTCGATCCGATAAACGGTGGCGCAGGCAATGAGGCAAAGGTTACCGTTACGGCTTCTCCGAATGAGGATCTGGAGCGCAGCGGATCTTTCGTGTTCAATTCCGGTTCGGTCAAGAGAACTGTCAATGTGCTGCAGGAGGCTTTCCCTATTGTGCCGGAGTTGACTGTTGACCTTGAGGAGAAAGTCATTCCTTTCGAGTTTAATGACATTGAGCCTGTCCGTTTCACAGTCAGGTGCAATGTCGCCTGGAAAGCTGAGAAGAAGGACTTGGACTGGCTGAAGGTTGATCCTTCTGAAGGGGAAAGAAAAACCGAGACCGTCGTCACCGTGACCCCGTCAATGAATGAGGGTGCGGCAAGGGAAGGCGTTTTGACGTTCAAGGGCGAAGGTGCCTCTGACGTGCAGATAAAGGTCACCCAGACCGCCTTTGTGGATGATCCGTTCCTTACAGTCAGCGGACTGCCTGAGGGCAATGCCTTTGCGTTCAAGAGGGTACCTGAATCCCCTGTCACTCTCAAGGTGCAGACAAACAGGAACTGGACTGCCGTCAAATCCGCTGGGCTTGATTGGCTGACCGTTTCACCTGATTCCGGAGTGAAGAATTCTGACGGAGTCAATGTGACATTGACAGCCGCAGCCAACACTTCGGAAGAGACCAGGACAGGGACTGTCACATTCAAATCTTCCGATGGGGCGCTTGCGGATGTGGTCGTCACTGTCTCACAGGAGGGATATGTACGCAAATGGATATGGACCCTTGAGGATTCCGTGCTGCAGGAGTCAAAATGGGCGTCCGAGGGGAAATCGTACAGTGATGACGGCAAGGCTCTTATGGAATGGATTATCGTAAACGAGGATGCGCTGTACAGTGAATTGTCGAGCAGGGGGCCTATTGTCAGCTCAAAGCAGGAGGGACACTATGCCTACAAACAGATATGGAAAGATGACAATCTCCAATTCACCGTGCCGGTTGAGGATCTTCCTGCAGATTCAAAGGTGTCCATCCAGTTCGCAATGTCCGGGACCAAGTATGCTCCGGCATTCTGGAATGTGGAGTTTTATGATAACGGTGAGTGGACTCCTACAAGCATATCTTCCCTGACATCCAAGAAAGGCTACACCACTGACGCCACTTTCGTCCTTGGAGCAACGGATGCAGTGGTGGATGTCAAGGAGACCGCCGTGTTCACTACGGCTGTGGCAAACGGTGAAATCAGGTTGAGGGTAAAATGTACCGAAGGCAAGTATCTTGTGGACAACACCAACCAGTCCAAGGCCCACAAGTCCGGTACCATCCGTTTCCGCCAATGGAGTGACGGAACCTGCAACGAGATCAGAATTCAGGTCGAAAAATAAACATCATCCAATATGAAGAACGGTTGTTTGAAGATTTTCATTTCCGCTGTGCTTCCTCTTTTTGCACTCCTCTGTGCTGAAAAGGTCTCATACGCGGGCGAGACCGCAGACACCGCCGTCCAGGACCATTCAGGTCCTGTGACGGTACAGGGCGTTGTCATTGACAGGGACGGACTTCCTGTCATAGGCGCCGCCGTGATGGTCAAGGGC
>JBJEJS010000282.1:0-2089 GCA_051878235.1 Candidatus Cryptobacteroides sp. | reverse complement strand
CTCCTGCCTTTTGAGCACAGGACGAGTTCCTCACCCCACCTTGTCTTGTATTCTATCTTTGCAGTCAGTTTCATATCCGGTCCGAAATTGCGGATGCAAAGATAAAATTTTTTCAGGCAGTGGCAAGCACAATTATGCCGCTGACACCTATATAAGAATAAACAATGTAGCGCAGGACCTTCTGGGGGATGTGCTTGAACACCAACGAGCCGAGGGTCGTTCCGATGACAACCCCGCCGATTCCGTAGAGATAGTCAGTCGCGACAGTCTTTGTGACAAAGCCGTTTGCGGCGCGTGCGAAGGTCATCATCGTGTTGCCTATAAGGAAATAGGTTGAGGCGAGCGCCATATAACGGTCCTTGTCCTTCTCGACCGAGATGAAATACAGGACAGCAGGAGGTCCCTGCATCCCGAAGAATCCGCCCATCAGTCCGCTGACTGAGCCGATGCCTATCTGGATCGGGACGGTCGGACGGAGATGAATCCTGTCGCTGAAAAAGATGAAATACAGGCTTGTGATTATGAGCACCACCCCGAGGACCCGTTTGAGGATGGTCTCCTCGGTCCTTGCCAGGATGAAGACCGCAAATGCCGAGACAACGATGAATGTGAGCAGAATCGGAATGAGATGCTTCCAGACAATCAGGCGGTAATTCTTTGCCACAATGAGAATTACGGTGGTCAGGGCAAGCAGTCCCGAAAGGGCGGTCGCCTCCCCGTAGGACGGCATCAGGAACGGGAGCATAGTCATTATGAAGACCCCGAAGCCGAACCCCGTCGTCCTTTGGATGAAACTGGCGATGATGCACAGAAGAAATATGTACAAAGGCACAAGCCCTCCTGCAGGATCCATATCCTTAAAATTTCGCTCAAATTTAAACAATCTTTAAGGAATATGGATATATTTGATATATTAAATATAAGTTAGGGGATATGATATATTTTATAATATATTGAATAAGAGAATATGATATATTGATTAAGGTAATATGACATATATGGAAAAAATCGTTGAGTGTGTTCCGAACTTCAGCGAAGGACGGAATATGGAGACAATCGGAAGTATTGTCAGGGCGATAGAGGGCGAGGGAGACGGGAGCGTAAGGGTGCTGGATGTGGATTCAGGAGAGGGGGTGAACAGGACTGTCATCACTTTCGCGGGAAGTCCGGAGGCGGTGGAGGAGGCCGCCTTCAGGGCAGCCAGAACGGCGTGCAGGCTGATTGATATGAGGCACCACAAGGGGACCCATCCCAGGTCGGGGGCTGTGGATGTGCTGCCGTTTGTTCCTGTCAGGGGTGTGGGTATGGAGGAGTGCGTGCAGATGGCAAGGAGGACTGCGGAAAGGATGTACCGTGAGTTGGGCGTACCCTGCTACTGCTACGAGGCAGCCGCATTCAGACCGGAGCGTAGGAATCTGGCAGTATGCCGCAGCGGGGAATACGAGGGGCTTCCCGCAAAATTGGCAGACCCTGACAGGAGGCCGGACTTCGGACCTGAGTCAATGACTGAGGAGGCGTCAAGAAGCGGTGCGTCGAATGTAGGGGCAAGAAAATATCTGATAGCGGTGAATTTCAATCTTGACACGGATTCGGTGGAAGTGGCGGATGACATCGCCTGCGCGGTGCGGGAGAAAGGCAGGGCTCTCGTGGAGGACGGGAAGGTGCTCAGGGATTCTCAGGGAAAGGTCAGGATGATTCCCGGAAGATTGAAAGGATGCAAGGCTATAGGATGGCACATCAGGGAATACGGATTCGCGCAGGTGTCGATGAACATAACCGACATCGAAGCGACACCCCTCCACAAGGCATTTGAGGCGGTAAAGGAGGAGGCGCAGAGGCGAGGGAGGAAGGTGACAGGGACGGAACTGGTCGGGATGGTGCCGCTGAGGGTCCTGACTGAGGCGGGGGCATATTTTTCAGAGAAGGAAGGCAGGAGCGCGGACGGAGGGAAGATGGCTTTGGCAGGCAGGGCGGCGGCAGCCCTCGGCCTGGATTGGAACGGTCATTTCACACTTGAAAATAAAATCATTGAGATGAGGCTTGGCATTGATGTTGATAGATGAAGGGACGGTGAGATTTTGAACTTTTA
>JBJEJS010000281.1:0-10527 GCA_051878235.1 Candidatus Cryptobacteroides sp. | reverse complement strand
ATGTGGAGACCCTCAAAAGGATTCATTTCCTTGTGAAGGACTGCGGCCTGACTCTCGAGGGCGCGGCGAAGAAACTGAAGAACGAGACCTCCAAGGTCGATGGTGTCTTCAAGGCCGTCGAGGCGTTGAAGGAGATGAAGGCGCAACTTGAAGAGATAAGGAGGACTTTATGACGGACGGAAAATATACGGTTTCGGATGTCGCGGCGGCCCTTGAGGCTTTCGCGCCTCTCTCCCGGCAGGAGAAATGGGACAACTGCGGGCTTCAGGTGGGGTCGGCGTCGGCTCCTGTGAGTTCTGTGCTCCTCGGTCTGGACTGCACTCCTGAACTTGTGGATGAGGCCGTGTCGGTCGGGGCTGATATGATTGTCACCCATCACCCGCTGATTTTCGGGGGATTGAAGAAAGTCACTCCTGATGACCCTGTGGGTCTCGCCGTAATCAAGGCTGTCAGGGCGGGCATATCCGTCTATTCGGCGCACACTTCCGCCGACAAGGTGATTGAGGGGGTCAGCGGGGCTATGGCTGCCAGGCTTTCCCTCAAGGATGTGCGCGTGCTTGACCCTGAGCAGGACGGTCAGGGGCTCGGGGCTGTCGGTGACCTGCCGTCTGCGGTGACTGCGTCCGAGGCTGTGGAAATGGTCAAAAGGGCGTTCAACCTGAAGAGTGTCAGGACTTCCCGTCCCATTGAGGGGATGATTTCAAGGGTGGCTGTCTGCGGAGGCTCGGGCTCGTCGCTCATTCCCAAGGCTGTCGAAAGCGGGGCGCAGCTCTATCTCTGCGGCGACATATCCTACCATCATTTCTTCACAAACGGTGACTTTATGCTGATGGATGTGGGACATTATGAAAGTGAAATAGATATAGTGAATATTTTATTTTCGCTGATAAAGAAAAATTTTTCTACCTTTGCAGTTTGCATAACCGAGAATATATATAGTAACCCGATATTTTATTTTTAAGCGATATGGCGAAAAAGACTCAGAAAATAGAGACCCCTATCGACAAGAGGGAGACCTTCGTCTCCATCCAGAAAAGTTTCGCCGACTCCGATGTCAGCGTTGGGGAGAAACTGAAGACCCTGTACGCGCTTCAGCAGGTTGACACAGAGATTGACAAGATCCTCCAACTCCGTGGGGAACTTCCTCTCGAGGTCGAGAATCTGGAGTCGGAGATTGCGGACCTGAAGGCAAAGGTCGCTAATGTTACCGCACAGATTGAGGATGCAAACGCAAGGATTTCCGACTACAAGCACCAGATTGCGGAGAACGACGCCACAGTCGAGAAATACAAGGCTCAGGTTGACCACGTGTCAAACAGCAGGGAATATGACTCGCTCAGCAAGGAAATCGAGAATCTTGAACTTCTCCGTCAGATTGCGGAGAAGAATATAGGTGAGACCAAGGATATGATCCTCAGGAAGAAAGGTGACATCGAGACCCTCAAGGAGCGTCTTTCAGTCAAGAACGACGACCTCAAGGCCAAGAAGCAGGAACTTTCCACAATCGTGGAGTCCACCTCAAAGGAGGAGGAGAAACTTCTTGCGACCCGCGCCGAGTGTGCAGGCAAGATTGACGAGAGGACGATGAGTGCCTACGAGCATATCCGCAACAGTTGCAACAACCGTCTTGCCGTCGTCTCAGTCTTCAACGGGGACTCCTGCGGAGGATGTTTCAGCACAATCTCTCCTCAGAGGCTCATCGACATCGCCTCAAACAGGAAGATGATAATCTGCGAATACTGCGGAAGGATTCTCGTAAACCCGGACTTCGAATAACGGAAGATGGCGCAGCAGAGGAAAAGGACTTCACCAAATGGTGCGGACCTTGACGGAATAGGGCTTGAGATGGGCAACAAACCCCCTCAGGCTCTTGATGTTGAGGAGGCTGTCATCGGTGCGCTGCTTGTGGAGCCGAACTGTGTGGACGACACGATGGAGGAACTCACTCCGTCGTGCTTCTACAGTGAGAAGCACAGGATGATTTTCGAGGCGATGACAAGGCTGGTCAACAGCCACACCTCGATAGACCTTCTGACGGTCAAGGAGCAACTGATCATAGACGGCAACCTTGAGGCTGTCGGGGGAGTGGTGGAACTTGCCCAACTGTCCCAGAAGATAGGTGCAGCCGCCCACGTGGAGTTTTATGTGAAACTCCTGAAGGAGAAGTGCATAAAGAGGGAACTCATCACTGCCGCCTACGACATACTGAAGAACTCCTACGACGAGGGTATCAAGGTGGATGACCTGATAGACTCTGCCCAGACCAAGGTCTTCTCCGCCATCCAGAACAATGTCAAGAAGGATGTCCAGGACATCGGATCGGTCATCACCAAGGCCATCGGCGACATCGAGCGTCTTCAGGACAGCACGGGGCTGAGCGGTGTGCCGTCAGGTTTCCCGTCCCTTGACAGGATCACTTTCGGATGGCAGCCTTCAGACCTCATCATCCTCGCCGCCCGCCCGTCCGTCGGAAAGACGGCATTCGTGCTGAATGTGGCGCGAAACGCCGCAGTTGACCACCACAAGCCGGTGGCATTCTTCTCACTTGAGATGCCAGCCATCCAACTCGTTAAGCGTATGATGGTCTCGGAGACGGGACTTGGCGCGGACAAGATCAAGGGTGCGCAGAAGATGGAGGATTTCGAGTGGGTCCAGTTGGAACAGAAGATCAAGGACCTGTCCAAGGCCCCTCTCTACATCGACGACACCCCTTCCCTCCCTGTGATGGAATTCCGTTCCAAGGCAAAGAGGCTTGTTAACCAGAAAGGGGTGAAACTCATAATCGTGGACTACCTCCAACTGATGCAGGGACCTGTCGAACTGAGAGGATTCAGGGAACAGGAGGTCGCCGCCATATCCAGGACCTTGAAGGCTACCGCAAAGGAACTCAATGTCCCGATCATAGCCCTCTCCCAGTTGAGCCGAAACGCCGTCACCAGGCAGGGCTCCCAGAACCGTCCGCAACTGAACGACCTGCGCGAGTCAGGCTCAATCGAGCAGGATGCCGATATGGTCATTTTCATACACAGGGCCGACTACCAGAACATTTCCGAAAACCCTGAGGATGTCGGAAAGACCCAGATCATCATCGCAAAGCACCGTAACGGAGAGATTGCCGACATCCCGATGACATTCCGCCATTCGGAGGTGCGCTTCGTGGACAACGAGGAATCCCTTGTCAATTACGCCTCTGCGATGGACAGTCTCCCTCCTTCCGAATACACGCCCGTGTCCTCGATGCTCGACCAGCGGGGGGACGAATTCGGTCTCAACACGGATTTTCCCACCGGAGGTCTATGATCCGTTCCCTTCCCGCATTGCTCCTGTCTTTCGGAATACTCTTCAGCCACACCTTGAAAGGTCAGACAAACTATTCCGAAGGAGGGTGTATCCCGACCCGTTCCCTGTCGGAACTTGCCTTCGGTGACGGGGAGCATCTCAAGTTCACTATGCACTATTCCTGGGGAGCAATCAATTCCGATGTGGGCTATGCGACGGTCGATCTGACCAGTGAGTTGTTGAACGGCGAGGAAGTCTTCCGCTGCCTTGTCTTCGGGAGGACCATCCGCTGGTTCGACCTGTTCTTCAAGGTCCGCGAGGATTTCCGTTCCTGGTTCCGCTGTAGCGACCTCCGCCCGCTGAGATTCACGAGGGACACCCGTGAGGGCAGATATATCGCGAAGAACGATTTCAATTTCATCTGGGACGCTCCCGAGCCCTACATCGACGCGGATGTCTATTCTTCGAGTTCAGGGCAGAGGAATCCCCAACTTCCGCTTACCGCGTGCACATACGACCTGCCCGCACTTTTCTATCTCGCAAGGAATATGGACTTCGATTCGGTGACCCCGGGGAAGAGGTATCCTATGACCTTCGCAATCGATGACGACATATATAATGTTTATTTCATCCTCCACGGACGGGAGACCCTGAAAGTGAAGGGGCTCGGGACGGTGAGCACAATCAGGTTCGCCGCTAAACTCCTTGCGGGCGAGGTCTTCACAGGAGAGGAGGATATGACGATATGGGTCACGGACGACGACAACCGCATACCAGTGTATTTCGAGGCTCCCATCCTTGTCGGGACCGCTTCGGGACGGCTTGCGGAATATGGAGGGCTGAAGCACCCGTTCGCTTCCTTATTATAAATGTTTTGATATAAAATCAGTTTTATGGCAAAAGATATATCACACACAGGGAAAATCATTGAGATAACCCCCGAGTTCACCACCGTGGAGATTGTGTCCTCCTCGGCCTGTTCATCCTGCCACGCCAAGGGGCTCTGCGGAATGTCCGAGGACAAAGTGAAGACCATAATGGTCCCGACCGACCCTTATGCCTCCTATTCCGAGGGTGACGAGGTCTATGTTATGCTGAAAAAAACGATGGGTTTGAAGGCTGTCTGGATTTCTTATGTCATTCCTTTGGCGATTTTAATGATTTTAATATTATCTTTGTCCGCCGTTACCGTTCACGAAGTTTATGCGGGACTCGGGGCGGTCGCGGGAGTGGCATTGTATTACCTTGTCATATACCTGTTTAGGGACAAACTGTCAAAGGATTTTGTATTTTATATAAAGGAAAAGTAATTCTAATATCAGATTTTATGACACAAACTATTATTTGGACCATTGCAATAATCACCCTTCTGGGCGTATTGCTTGCGGTCGTCCTCTATCTTGTGGCAAAGAAATTCAAGGTTGAGGAGGATCCGAGAATCGAGGAGGTGGAGAAAGTGTTGCCGGGAGCCAACTGTGGAGGTTGCGGTCACGCCGGTTGTCACGCTTTTGCCACATCGTGTGTCGGCGCTTCCAATCTTGACAACAATTTCTGTCCTGTGGGAGGAAACGAGACTATGAAAAAAGTTGCGGCCGTCCTTGGTATGGAGGTCAAGGAGAAGGCCCCAATGGTGGCTGTTGTGCGCTGCAACGGAACTTGTGAGAACCGTCCACGCACAAACGAGTACGGAGGCTATGCTTCCTGCCGTGTGAAGTCAGCCCTCTACTGCGGTGACACAGGCTGTCTTTACGGTTGTCTGGGCTGCGGAGACTGTGTGGCTGCCTGTGCGTTCGGGGCCATCTCGATGGATCCTGCGACAGGTCTTCCTGTGGTTGACGAGGCGAAGTGCACTGCCTGCGGAGCCTGTGTAAAGGCTTGTCCTAAGGGAGTGATCGAACTGCGCAACAAGGGTCCTCGTGGAATGAGGGTCTATGTGCAGTGCGTCAACAAGGAAAAGGGCGGAGTCGCACGCAAGACCTGCAAGACCGCCTGCATCGGATGCGGGAAATGTGCCAAGGTCTGCGCCCACGACGCAATCACTGTCACCAACAATCTGGCCTACATTGATTTCACCAAGTGTAAACTTTGCCGCAAATGTGTCGCGGAGTGCCCTACAGGCGCTCTTCTGGCTGTGAATTTCCCGACTCCTAAGCCGAAACCGGCTGCGGCAGCTCCTGCTGCAAAACCTGCTGCCGCCAAGACTGCCGCTGCACCGGTGAAAGAAGCCCCTGCCACTGTGGCAGCAGAAAAGAAAACCGTTGAAACAAAGGAGGATCAGAAATGAAAAAGACTTTCTCAATAGGTGGTGTGCATCCGAATGACAGCAAGATTTCTTCAGGATGCAGAATCGAGGTCCTTCCTGTTCCGGGGACCGTGTATGTCTCAATGCTCCAGCATCTCGGGGCAATGGCCAATCCGGTTGTCGCCGTAGGTGACAAGGTGAAGACAGGACAGGTAATCGGTGAGCCTTCAGGCTTCATCTCCGCATTCGTCCACTCACCGGTTTCCGGAACTGTCAAGTCCATCGGTCCGCGCAAGGACCTTGCTGGCTGGAACATAACTCACGTCGAAATTTCGGTTGAAGGCGACGAGTGGGCTGAGGGAATCGATCTCTCGGACACCCTTGTCACTGAAATTCCTCAGGACACCAAGGCTGTTCTCGACAAAATCAAGATGAACGGCGTCGTGGGTCTGGGCGGAGCAACTTTCCCTGCGCACGTGAAACTCTGCCCGCCTCCGGGCAAGAAGGCCGAGTGCCTGATTCTCAACGGAGCCGAGTGTGAGCCTTACCTTACTTCCGACAACAGGATAATGATTGAGCGCAGCAAGGAGATTGTGGTCGGCGCCGCAATTATGAAATATGTGCTCGGCGGATGTCCTGCCGTAATCGGAATCGAGGAGAACAAGCCTGAGGCCATCGCCGCAATGAAGTCAGCCGTGGCTGAACTTCAGGCAAGCGCTATGGGATATGACGGAATCAGCGTTATGGTCCTCAAGAAGAAATATCCGCAGGGCGGTGAGAAACAACTCATAGATGCTGTGATGCATCGTCAGGTCAAGTCAATGGGACTCCCGATCGACGTGGGTGCGGTCGTGCAGAATGTCGCCACCTCACTTGCCGTCTATGAGGCTGTCCAGAAGAACAAACCTCTGATTACCAATACTCTCACGGTGACCGGAGACTGCCTCCC
This sequence comes from Candidatus Cryptobacteroides sp., assembly GCA_051878235.1. GTDB lineage: Bacteria > Bacteroidota > Bacteroidia > Bacteroidales > UBA932 > Cryptobacteroides. Next base: position 4,057 of record JBJEJS010000281.1, on the reverse strand, counting down.
GATGGAAAGGCAGCACAACTACCTTTTCCGCATCGGAACGCCGCTTTCCTTCATCATCGACCAGATGGGAGGAATCCCTGAGGATGCGGTGAAGGTGGTCAGCGGAGGCCCTATGATGGGTAAGGCAATCGTCAACCTCGATGCAACGACCGTCAAGGGATCCTCATCCCTTCTTTTCCTCACGGCCGAGCAGACCGTCCGCAAGGAGCAGGGCAACTGCATCCGCTGCGGCAAATGTGCCGACGCCTGCCCGATGGGACTTGAGCCGTTCCTTCTGAACAAACTGGCGAAAAACAAGATGATGGACGAACTGGAGGCCAATGCCGTACACGACTGCATCGAGTGCGGATGCTGCCTCTACACCTGCCCTGCGAACATCCCTCTGCTGGATGTCATCAGGATTGCAAAAGGTGATGTCATCAAGATAATAAGGGGCCGTCAGGCTGCCGCAAAGGCTGCTGCCGAGGCTGCAAAGGCCGCAGAAGCAGCGAAAGCCGCCGAGCCTGCGAAGAAATAAGTCGAACATAAATTTTTAACGGAATATGAACAAACTGTTGATTTCACCGTCGCCTCACATACATTCCAAGACTTCCACAGCGTCTTTGATGAGGGATGTGGTGATTGCTCTGCTTCCGACCGTGATTGTCTCCATCCTCTTCTACGGGTGGTCAGAGGTAATCGTCCTCGGTGTGAGCATCCTTTCGTGCGTGCTTCTGGAATATCTCATCACGAGGTTTCTGCTGAAGAAGCCAAGCACCATCTGTGACTGGTCTGCTGTAGTGACCGGTGTGCTTCTCGCGCTCAACCTTCCTGCCACCTCACCGTGGTGGATGGTCATCATAGGTGCAATCGTCGCCATCGGAGTCGCAAAGATGACATTCGGAGGGCTCGGCCAGAACCTCTTCAACCCGGCTCTCGTGGGCCGCGTGTTCCTGCTCATCTCCTTCCCTGTGGCAATGACTTCCTGGGCTCCTGTCAAAGGATTCATCCCTGGAGTTGACGCCTCCACAGGCTCGACCCTCCTCGGAATGGTCAAGGAAGGCGGAGTGCAGGCACTTGAGGGAACATCCTATCTCGATATCCTTTTCCTGAACATCGGCGGCTCTGCAGGAGAACTTTCCGCCCTGGCAATCCTTGCAGGCTTCATCTATCTGCTTGCCCGCAAGGTGATCCGTCCGCACATCACCCTCTCCATCTGGCTGACCGTGTTCGTGTTCTCTGGAATAATGTGGCTGATTGACCCATCACAGTACACCGACCCTGTCTTCAACCTTCTCACCGGCGGTCTCCTCCTCGGCTCAGTCTTTATGGCGACCGACTATGTGACCTCACCGATGTCAGCAAAGGGAGGCATCATCTTCGGTGTCGGAATCGGACTGATAACGATGCTGATAAGGTACTTCGGCTCGTATCCTGAGGGAATGTCATTCGCAATCCTGATTATGAACGCCACAGTTCCGCTCATCAACAAATTCTGTAAAAGCAAAAAATTCGGGAGGAAATAATATGGCAGTAAAATCTTCATTCAAGAATATGGTGATTTGCCTGAGTGTCATCTGCCTTGTCTGCTCAGCCCTTCTTGCGGCCGTCTATGCCCTCACGGCAGAGCCTGTGAAAGCCGCTGCGGAGGCGAAACTGAACAAGGCGATCTCCCAGGTGGCTCCGGAGTTCGACTCCGCTCCTGTAGAGGCGACCGTCGAGGTTGGCGGAAAGGCCTGCAAATATTACACTGTGACCAAAGGCGGCGAACTTGCGGGATATGCCATTGAGGCATCATCCTCCGGATTCGGCGGCGAAATCAGAGTGATGGTCGGTATGACGCCTGACGGAGTGATTTACAACACTTCCGTACTCTCACACAGCGAGACTCCGGGTCTGGGTGCGAAATGCACCGAGCCTGCCTTCGCTTCCCAGTTCAAAGGCTTTGACCCGTCCGTGAAATCGCTTTCAGTAAAGAAGGACAAAGGGGATGTCGATGCAATCACCGCTTCGACCATCACCTCACGCGCCTATTGCGCAGCCCTTGTAAATGCCGTATCAGCCTATAAGGCAATAACCGCTTCGGCTGATCCTGCCGCTACGGACGACTCTTCTGTCATTTCTGACGAAGTCGGGAAAACTAATTAAGGAGGAACGAAAATGGGAAAATTTCAACTTGTAACCAAAGGTTTGATTAAGGAGAATCCTACATTCGTTCTCCTTTTGGGAATGTGTCCTACCCTTGCCACCACAACTTCCGCCATCAACGGAATGAGTATGGGTCTTGCGACAATGTTCGTGCTCGTTTTGTCGAATATGGCAATCTCAGCCATCGCGAGATTCATCCCTGACAAGGTGCGTATTCCTTCATATATCGTTGTCATCGCGACATTCGTGACCCTGCTCCAGTTCATTATGCAGGCTTACACTCCTGCAATGTACGAGACCCTCGGACTGTTCATCCCGCTCATCGTGGTGAACTGCATCGTGCTCGGACGCGCCGAGGCTTTCGCCAACAAGAACGGTGTGTTTGACTCCGCCCTTGACGGTCTGGGAATCGGTCTGGGCTTCACCTGCTCGCTTACTGTCCTCGGACTTGTCCGCGAACTTCTCGGAAGCGGCTCCGCCTTCGGATTCAAACTCATCCCTGGCGACGGCATACTCTGCTTTGTCCTCGCTCCGGGAGCCTTCATCGCCCTGGGCTATCTGATAGTGCTTTTCAAGAAGTTGACAACCAAGAAATAAGGAGGAAAAAGTATGGAATATTTGATAATAATCATATCTGCGATATTTGTAAATAACATCCTTCTTTCGCAGTTTCTCGGAATCTGCCCGTTCTTGGGAGTTTCCAACAAAGTCAGCACTGCAGTAGGTATGTCAGGAGCAGTCTGCTTCGTGATGACCCTTGCGACTCTTGTGACATATCTTCTTCAGTATTATGTCCTTGAGCCTCTCGGAATCGGCTTTATGCAGACAATCTCGTTCATCCTTGTGATTGCAGCCCTCGTCCAGATGGTGGAAATCGTCCTCAAGAAGGTCAGCCCGTCGCTTTATCAGGCGCTCGGAATCTTCCTCCCTCTGATCACGACAAACTGCGCCGTCCTCGGTGTGGCCCTTATTGTCGTCACAAAGGAGTTCACCTTCGGAGGAGAGGCCCATATGCTCAACCTCGGGGAATCGGTTGTCTATGCTTTCGCCACATCCCTCGGCTTCGGTCTGGCAATGACCCTTTTCGCAGGACTTCGCGAGCAACTTGCACTCAACGATGTCCCTAAGGTGTTCAAGGGTATTCCTATTGCCCTTGTGACTGCGGGTATCCTTGCGATGGCCTTTATGGGATTCTCCGGTCTTGTTTAGTAATTTGTGCCGTCCGGGGCGGAATCTTCCATCCTGCCTCGGACAGCATCTTTCTTATGAAAAAGGAAAATATAAAAATCACTCCCGGGTCAGCCTCCGAATGGTATGACCTGGGAGTTTCCTTAATGCGGCAGACCCGCTTCGGTGATGCCATAAACGCATTTCAGGAGTCGGCCCGTCTTGCCGATGCGGGAGGTCTTGAAGACATAAAAAAGAAATCCCTCGCTTCCGTTGAGGTGATACGGGATATTATCGGTTTCGTCAATAAGGACCTTATGAATCCTTGATTCCTTTCCCTTTTGCTGTTCCTGGCTTTTCCCTTTTGCTGTTCCTGGCAAATCTTCCGTCATTCCTGGTTTTTCCCGTCGGCTGCTTGTTGCAGAAGGCCGGGCTGTTTTGGTTACGGAAATGACAAAAAAACAGGCAGAATCTTTTGATTCTGCCTGGCTTAATATATGTCGTGAATGAAGTGTCAGAAGCGGTAGCGGGCACTGATTGTCGGGATGACTCCTCCCCAGGCTCCTTCGCTGTGGAAACGGGTGTTGTCGGCAATGAAGACACCGAACTGAGGGCGGAGGTCAACTGAAAGTTGCAGAGGGAACCAGAAAGTATATTCAAGCCCCACCTGTCCGACCACATCAATGTTCAGGGCGTACGCTTTACGGAAGCCTGTTCCCAATGCCAAGCCCGGACCTGCATATATCCCCCATTCTCCGCGCGG
>JBJEJS010000280.1:0-10551 GCA_051878235.1 Candidatus Cryptobacteroides sp. | reverse complement strand
GAGGGAAGGCCTGTGATGAAACCTTTCTGGGAGGTGACCGGGGAGGATATGGATGCCGCACTCAAGGCTACCACTTGGATGCCAGCCGACAGATGCTATTTCCGTGGCGGCGGAATGTCCAGCCATTTCCGCACCTGCGGAGAAATGCCGATGACAATGTGCCGCATCAATCTTATCAAGGGAACCGGTCCCGTTCTTCAGATTGCGGAAGGATGGGCTGTGAATGTTCCGGATTATGTCTTTGATGCAATCAATGAAAGGACTGACCCGACCTGGCCGACCACATTCTTTGCCCCGAGGGTTGACGGACGCGATGGAAGCGCTTTCAAGGACGGCTACACGGTTATGAGAAAATGGGGGGCGAACCACGGTGCAATCAGCTACGGTCACGTGGGTGCTGAGATGATTACTCTGGCTTCAATGCTGAGAATCCCTGTATGTATGCACAATGTTCCTGAGGACAGGATCTTCCGTCCTAGTGCCTGGGACGCATTCGGAATGGACAATGAAGGTGCCGATTATCGTGCCTGCGCGAATTACGGACCTCTCTATGGCAGGAATTGATAACCTAAAATCAATAAGCAATGATAAAGAAAATATTGACTCTGACAGCGGCAATCTCGTTGCTGGTCTTCCAAAGCGCCGATTTGATGGCCCAGAAGAAGACCCGGACTGTCACGGGTACTGTCAAGGATTCCAATGGTGAACCCGTTGCAGGAGCCGTGGTGGTAGTTAAGGGAACGGCCGTAGGCTCTATTGTCGATGATGACGGTTCCTTTTCGCTTCAGGTGGGGAAGAACGCCGTCATCGAAGTTTCTATGTTGGGATATGTCACTTCATCCCGTGCTGTGGATGAGGAGGAAGTCATCAATTTTGTTTTGAAGGATGATGCGGAAATGCTTGAGGAGGCTGTTGTTGAGGTAGGATATGGAGAACAGAGACTTGTGGACCTTACAGGAACCGTCTCGCGTGTGAATATTGATGAATTGTCCAAAACCCCTATTCTTTCCATCGGACAGGCCCTTCAGGGACGTGTAGCCGGAATGTCCATCACTTCTTCCGACGGACAGCCAGGAAACGAGATGGATGTAGTAATCCGCGGAAACAACTCCTTGACGCAGAGCAACAGTCCTCTGTATGTCGTGGACGGCTTCCCGATGGAGGATTTCTCTTCTTCATCGCTCAGTCCGGAGGATGTCGCTTCCGTGACGGTCCTGAAGGATGCCTCATCCACGGCCATCTACGGTTCCCGTGCGGCAAACGGTGTGATAATCATCGAGACGAAAAAAGGCAAACTGGGCAGACCCCAGATCAGTTACAGCGGTACGGTCCAGCTGCACCAGGCTTCCAAGCGGATGGAGATGATGAGTCCTTACGATTATGTGGTCTATCAGATTGAAAGGTCTCCTTCCAATTTCGACAAGTACCTTACTAACGTGGACAGGACAATGGACTATTACCTGAATGACTACAATGCCATTGACTGGCAGGACCGCCTGTTCAGGAATGCCATATCGCACACTCATAACCTTTCCCTGATGGGCGGTACGAAGCAGACCAGGTATTCCGTTTCGGGTTCGGTTGTGGACCAGCAGGGTGTCATCGTCAATTCCGGATATCAGAAATATCAGGGACGCGCATCTCTGGAGCAGAAGATCAACAACAATCTGACATTCAACCTGAATGCCACCTATACCCATTCCATCGTTTCAGGACAGACGTCTTCAGCTTCATTGTCAAGTTCCAACTCATACACCACCTACCTGATGTACCGTACCTGGGCCTATCGTCCCGTTTCACTTACATCGGATAGCGAGGAATCCCTTTTTGAGGATGATGACACGTCTTCCGCCGCCGTGATGAACCCTGTAATCTCAAACCTCAATGAGCAGAACACTAAGAAGACCACCAATTTCGTGGCCAACGCCAAGGTGGACTGGACTTTCGCGAATTACTGGAAACTGTCGGTCCGCGGAGGTTACAATATGAAGTTGAACCGCTCCGAGGAGTTCAATAATTCTAAGACCGTGAAAGGATACCCGAGAGTAACCAACACACTGGGAGTCAACGGTTCCTTCTCTGAAAGCCGTGCTGACAGCTGGATGAACGAGGACATTCTTTCCTACGACCGTACCTTCGGGAAGAAGCACAAACTTGGCGTGATGGCAGGATTCTCGGTGTCCGGTGTGAGGACAAGCGTTTACGGTTTCACCGCAGCACAGGTTCCGGACGAGTCAATGGGACTGAGCGGTATGGACAACGGTATCCCTCAGTCTGTAAAGGCTTCATTCACAGGAAATACCCTGATGTCGGCGTTCGGCCGTGTGAACTACAGCTATGACAGCAGGTATCTGTTCACGGCTACATTCCGTGCTGACGGTTCGTCCAAATTCGCAAAAGGGCACAAATGGGGATATTTCCCGTCGGCTGCATTCGCCTGGAGGTTCAGCCAGGAGAAATGGGGAAAGTCTGCGAAATGCCTGGATGACGGCAAGTTGAGGCTTACCTACGGATCGACGGGTAACAACAGGGTCAGTGACTACGCCTCCTTTGCCACCCTCGTGATGAATGATTATTATCCGGTTGACGGAAATCCTCAGTCTGCGATTGTGCAGTCCGCTATGGGCAACAAGGATATTACCTGGGAAACTACGGACCAGTATGATGTCGGACTCGACCTCAGGATGTTTGACTCAAGGCTCGGCATCACGGTGGACTACTACAACAAGGTGACGAAAAACCTGCTCCTAAACTCAAATATTCCATATTCAAGCGGTTTTACTTCCGTTTACAAGAATGTCGGGAAAATCAGCAACCAGGGTGTCGAGATCACCCTCACCGCAACTCCTGTAAGGACCCGCAATTTCATCTGGACATCCGAGTTCAACATTAGTTTCAACAAGGACAGGGTGCTGGAACTTGCGGAGAATCAGGAATCTCTTTTGAGCAAGGTCAGCTTTACCGGTGACTTCAACGGCACATATCTCTATATCGCCCAGGTCGGCGGTCCTGTCGCCTCCTTCTACGGAATGTTGTGGGACGGATGCTACACCCTTGATGACTTCGACTACAATGCCGCATCAGGTAAATATGTACTGAAAGACGGCGTTCCTTCAAACGGAGATGCCCGCGAGACCATCCAGCCGGGCGACATAAAATATGTGGACATCAATGAGGACGGAATAGTGAATGACCAGGATATGACCGTCATCGGTCGCTGTGCCCCGATACATACAGGAGGATTCAATAACACCTTCACTTGGAAGGACTTGAGTCTCAATATCTTCTTGACCTGGAGCTACGGCAACCAGATAATGAATGCAAACCGCATTTTCTTCGAGGGCAATTATGCTAACAAGAATATCAACCAGTTTGCCTCATACAACGATCACTGGACCATTGACAACCAGGACAGCCGTAACTTCCGTCCGGGCGGACAGGGGCCGAGGGGAGTGTATTCCAACAGGACCATCGAGGATGGTTCTTTCCTCAGGCTGAGCAACCTGCAGTTGAGCTACAATCTTCCCAAGAGGGTCGTGAGCAAGATGAAAATCGAGGGACTGAGGCTGAGTCTCACAGGCCAGAACCTCTGGACGATCACAAAATATTCCGGTCTGGATCCGGAAGTTTCGACCCGTCACTCCGCGCTCACTCCGGGCTTCGACTATTCCGCTTATGCGAGAAACAGGGTGTTCACTTTCGGTCTCAATATCACTTTCTAAAAATCGGAGACTATGAAGAAGACAAACAAATATCTATACATTGCATTTTTGACCCTTTTCAGTTCCTGCAGCTTTCTTGACACCGCTCCTGAAGATACTAAGGTGGCTGAGGAATATTTCAACAATGAAGAGGAACTTTACACGTCCCTGATGGGAGTGTATTGCACGCTGGCGAATACCAGTCTCTATGGAGGCAATATGCTTGGCAGGATGGGATTGAGCGCCGACATCGGATATGAATCTTATTCTTCTGACGAAGGTACCGTGGGGTATTACGACGTCGTCACGTCCGATGCCAAGATCGCAAGTTACTGGAGGTATTTCTATCAGGGTATCGGGAATGCGAATTTCCTGATGCAGAATATCGACAAGGCACCTTCCATACAGCAGGAAACCCGTGACAGGTATTTTGCCGAAGCGCGTTTCCTGAGGGCATACTATCATTTTATGCTGACTGTCAGGTTCGGAGACATCCCTTTGATAGTCAGGACCCCTGCGTCATGCTCAATGGAAGAACTGCAGATTCCGCAGACTTCCCAGGGTGAGGTATATGATTTCATTATTTCTGAGATGGAAGCATCTGTGGACGCTCTTCCTGAAATCACGGAACTTTCGGGAGGCGGACGCCTGAGCAAGTCGGCTGCCGGAGGAATCATCGCGAGGGTATGTCTGAATGCAGCCGGTTTCCCTTGCTACAAGACAGAATTGTATGACAAGGCGGCATCCTGGGCAAAAAAGGTCATTGACCTCGGGTATCACCAGTTGAATCCTGACTACAAGCAGGTGTTCATCAACTATATGCAGGACATATATGAAACCCGTGAAAGCATCTGGGAAATCGAGTTCTATGGAAACAACACCGGAACCTACACCACGACTGCGGGTATGGTGGGACGAAACAACGGAATCGGATTCTCAAATTCAGGAGGACAACGCGATGACATTGGAGTTTCCATCGGAACCGTCAGGACGACGCAGTACTATTACAATCTTTTCGAGGAAGGGGACTTGAGGCGTGACTGGACGATTGCGGATTACACCTACAACAGCACCACCGGAGAAAAGGTTTCGCAGCCTACGAACATCTGGATACGTTACAGCGGCAAGTTCCGTCGTGAGTACGAGGTGTTGATGCCGAAGAGCGTAAGCTACACTCCGACGAATTTCCCTCTGCTCCGTTATGCGGACGTGCTTCTGATGTATGCCGAGGCTGTCTCCTGCAGCGAAAATTCGACTGCTGGGGATGTCGCTGAGGCTTACGAATGTCTGAATCAGGTGCGCCGCAGAGGTTTCGGCAAGGCTGCCGATGTTCCGGATTCTTCCGTGGATTTTGCAGAAGACGGGAAGGAAAGTCTCCTTGCCTACATCAAGGATGAAAGGGCCAGGGAACTCGGTCACGAATTTCTCCGCAAGGACGACATCGTCCGCTGGGGCGAGTTCTACAACAGGATGTCGATGATCCGCCAGACCGTCCCCGCAGGTTACACCTCAAGCTATTATGTGGCGGCGAGGATGGCCTACGGCAGCGTAAGGCAGCGTGACTACAGATGGCCGATTCCGTCGTATGAAATGACACTCAACCGCAAACTTGTCCAGAATGAAGGCTGGTAAAAAATGAATATATGAAGACTTACAGAACATATTTGATTGCGACCGCCGTATTGACCGCTGCGGCCTGCAACAAGGACTACAATGTGAAAGAGCCCACCCTCGAGGTCTCCGCTCCCGCCATTGTCAAGGTGGGTGAGAAAGTGGAGTTCCGGTTTGAAGGCCAAGCCGATATGATCACCTTCTATTCAGGTGAACTCGGTCACGATTACTCCTACAAGGATGTTGACCGCATCGGACTTGGAAATATGGTTTTCTCTTTCCTGACCACCACATCCTCGGGAACACCCGGGTATCCGAACCCGGCAACCCTGCCGATGAGCTATTCGACCGATTTCAGCGGGGAATACACACGGGAGGCTATGGAGGCGGCCACCTGGACTGACATATCTTCCAATTTCGCCTGGCCGACCAATACATCGGAAAGCGTGCCATCGGGAGATTTTGATTTCACGCACCTTTTTGTGGATGTGGAAACCCCGATCTATTTCAGGTTCTTCTACAGGGTGGAGGCCTTCGACCAGAACAAGGGCGGAGGGGCAGGAAACGGAAGGACCCAGTGGACCATTATGAACTCCGAAATCAAGTGTGATGACGGGAAATCATCCTCAGTGGTATATGATATCTACCAGCAGGGGTGGCAGATTATTCCGGGTGAGAATTATGACAAGATTCAGTCGAATTATCTGCCGATACTTCCCGGCACTTCGGCCTATCTGCGGTTCCGCAGCCAGTTCAAACCGGATGTCGATCTCTCTTGCTGGGCCATTTCCGGACCGATCGGAATCGTTCGGGAAGTCAATCTCGGACGTGACTCCGGAGAGGCCATAAAGGCGCTTGCAGACAACAGAATGAGTTCATACACATACATCTATACCGAACCCGGCGAGTATGAGGTGACCTTTGTCGGAACCAATGCCAATATGAACGGTATCAAGCGTTCCGTCAGCAAAGTGAAGGTCAAGGTGGTGCAAGACTACGGCAACATCTCCGGACCTGAGCCTGGTGAATGGATGAAAAATATGGAGGAATAATGATGAAAAACAGTATATATCTTTCAATGGCCATGCTTCTGCTTGCAGCATCCTGTTCCAAGGATTCCGGAGAATGCGGGCAGGACCGTGCGGATGCCGTCACCTTCACTTCTGCATTGATGTCGTCCACCAAAACGACAATCACGGACAAGGATGATGTCCTTTATGTCAGATGGTACGAAGGGGATACCATAGGAGTTTTCAGTTCTTCACAGCCGAACCGTGGAAATTACCCTTACGTCGCGCAGGTAGAGAAAACAGACGCGTCTGCGGCAAAATTTGCCGCGATGACATCCGACAAGATGTTTCTTTATGACAGCAAGGTGTGTGAATATTACGCCTATCTGCCATATTCTCCGTCCGGTTCGGATGGAAAGTCCATTCCTGTGACAGTACCTAAGCTGATGACGCAACTTGCGGGGGATGACCTGTCACACATCAATGAGAACCTGGTATATGTGGCTCCTCCTGTTTCAATCGGAGGTGAATACGGACCTCAGGCCGAATTGAATTTCACACCGATCCAGCCGGTTGTGAGCCTTGCCGTGAGGCTGGACCCTGCCGAGACCATCGATGTGCCTGTCAAGAACATAAAACTTGTCAGCACCTCCGATGCCCTCGCTTTTGACGAGGGCAGCCTCGACATCACGGTCTCGCCGGCACAGCTCAATGCGGTTGCTTCCGGTCAGGACATTTCCCTCCTGTTCGGAACTATGATGAATCTTGAGACCTCCGCTGCACACAAGGCATATTTCCTCGTGGCTCCCGGAGATCATCCGGACGGGACCCTTTGCGCGGAAATCACTGCCATTGACAATTCCGTCGCGACGGTTGAACTGCCTGCGGTCACCTTCTCCCGTGGAAAAAGCTACAACAGGGAAATTGTCCTCAAGGTCTCCGATTTCAAGTCGGGTAATCCTTTCGATGTCAATACTTCATCCCTGGAGGCTGTTGCCGGAGAACCGTTGCTGTTCAACATTGACGGAGCCGCAAACGGAATCAGGTTCTATTCAGGGGAGAAATACCACGATTACCAATATGCTTACAGCGACAGGTATGAGTTCGCTCCTTTGACAATGACTTTTATGTCCGCCCTTCTTTCCGGAGGGCAGCCGGACTGCATCGACGTGATGGTATCAACGGATTTCTCCGGGACACTTACCGAGGAGGCAATCCTCGGGGCGAACTGGACCGACGTCACCGATTTGTTTGACCTAGATTTGACCATCGCCTCCTCGGGAAACCCGAACACGAGTCTTACGAACTATGCAAAGTTCAAGCAGACCAAGACCGTTGACCTGTCTCCGTACGCGGAATCCGGAAAGAAACTCTATGTGGCCCTGTTTTGGCACGCACTTCCTGATATGAATGGACGTACCGTTGCCTGGATCACTGGTTGGAAGGTGATGGACGGGGATACTGTACTCTTTGACCTTGACAATGAGACAGATGTGAAAAATCCGAAATATACAAAATTGATAGAGGGTGCAAGTTACGGCTCGGACACCAGCCATTGTTCCTGGTACACTATGACTTTCACTGGAGCTCCGACAAAGAATTGTTTCCGTTTCTTCAGTACTTTCACTCTCACCGGGACGGATTCCCGTCACGCATACGCACTTCCTGTGTCAGGCTTCGATGTCCGTGAGGTGTCCGTAGGCACGGACTCTCCGTTCGTGGTTCAGTCCGCTTCGGAACTGACACCGTCTGAATATTCCTACACATTTGCAGAGCCCGGTACCTACGAGGTCGTCTTCGAAGCCGACTGCCCGTCACTTTACGGAGACAGGACTGAAGTCAAGAGATTCACCATAACAGTCAAGTAGATATGAAAAGATTTAACATAGGATTGACAATTCTGGCCCTGTTTGTTTCCGCAGTGTCCTGCAGCAAGGGCGGAATTTCTCCGGAGGAGGCAACTCCTGACGTGATAACCGTGGATGCCGCCGGATATAACAGGGCGGTCTATACTGAAGGGACGATGGTAGTCCCGGACAAGAGGGCTGTGCTGACCGGTGACCTTCATCCCTATTTCGATGGTTATGAGCTGCTCGTGAGCAGTTCGAATGCGCACAACGGAGGGAGGATGTACGTCAATGTGAAGAGCCCCGTGTATGTGCTGGCTCCTGCATCGCCCGTGCCTGCAGGCTGGTCGATTATTCCCAACACGACAAAGGATGAGGCGGTTTGTGTCTGCACGTACGGAACGACCTCGGTTGAGCTTGCCGTGTTCACCAGGATTGCTTATCCCGGAATCCCCGTGGAGATTCCGCGTCTGGACGGAACGGTCAGCGCGATGCCGCTTGCAAAGAGAATCAATTACTCCGACGCCACACCGGGTTCAGGGGACGGTCTGGCCTACAATGAGGTTCAGGTCAAGGGTGAACTGATTGATGTCAGGGAACTTAAGAAGGGACTGACTGCATATCCTCAGAACAATTCTTACGTGATTACGGCAGATGTTGTCGAGGCTGTCGGGAAGAACCTGAAATTTGCCGTCAGTCACATTGAAAAGGATGGAGTCACTTCGTTCAGATGCGGTGAGGGGGAATCCCCGCTTGTTGCTTTCGATGTAGAGAGTGTGTCAGGATGGAAACCTCTCGGAGTGTCTTTCCAACTCGATGAGCTGACATTCAACCTGTTTACAAAGGAGAATTATACTGCCGGAACCTGGGTCGATGTCAAGAAGCCTTCCGGTTCTGTGGCCTGCCCGATGGTGTTCGGACATTCCATTACCGTCGTGGGAACGGCAGGATTCGGAGATGTGGAGATTGCCCGGGTTCCGAAGCTAAGGGCAGGTACGATTTCCAATGTCTGTATCACCGTCCTTCCAGATGGAAGTTATCTGACAGCCTGCACCGGTTCCGAAGACGGAGACGGACTGGTAATGTACCGTTCGTCTGACAAAGGACAGACCTGGGCAAGATACGGTGAGTATGACTCTTCCGTGAATCTTATCAGCAATTACACCAATCTGTTCGTCCTCGACGGGAAGGTCTATCTGATGGGCGTGGGAGATGAACGCAACGGTTTCCGCATCAGCTGTTCGCAGGACAATGGAATGACCTGGACAGTTCCCGCCGATGCTTCGACAGGTCTGCTTCTGGAAGGTACATATCACACGGCACAGGTGCCTGTGGTCGTTGCCGACGGAAGGATCTGGCGCGCCTGCGAGACCTATGACGAGGATGATGCCGGAAAGAAACCTTTTATGATGTCCGCTCCTGTGGATTCGGATTTGTTGAATGCCTCCAACTGGATGACTACCAATGTGATTGACAATCCGAGGTACTATCTCCGCAACGGTTTGCTGATTACTTCCCTGATAGAAGGCAATGCAGTTGTGGACCCTGATGGAAACGTAGTGAACCTCATCCGTTCGAACTGCAGTGAATCAAGCAATTACGGCACCATTCTCAAGGTGGGCAAGGAAGTTGACGGCGAGAATGTAACATACACTCTGGATTACATCACCTCACCGGAATACGGCCGCTCCGTCTCATCGGTGGAGATGCCGGGCGGAGGAAAGAAGTTCACCGTGCGTTATGATGAGAAAAGCCAGCTTTATTGGAGCCTGACAAATCCTCATTTCGAGGAGACGGTCACAAACAACGGAATATATGCCTCCGGACTCTCCAATTCATTGAAGCGCAACAGGCTCGTACTTATCTCCAGCCCAGATCTGAAGGACTGGACAATCAGGGGAGACGTGCTGTACGACCCGGATCCTTTCTTCCACGGATTTCAGTATGCAGACTGGGTGTTTGACGGAGAGGACCTCGCCGTTGTGGTGAGGGCTGCATATCCTGAGTACAGGGGACTGCCGAACAGGCAGCACGATGCAAACAAAATGATCTTTGTCAAAGTCAAAAACTTCAGAACTATGTAATTATGAGAAGATTCCTGCTTTCAATATTATCACTTCTGCCGGGCCTGGCTCTTCAGGCCCAGCCTTTCCTGAATCTGCCGTCGCTGCTCAGTGACAATATGGTGCTCCAGGCGGACTCCAACGTCACTTTGTGGGGATGGGCCGATCCCGGAGTCACGGTCAGAATCTCAACTTCCTGGGGAGAGAAAATTGACGTGAAAACGGACTACAGTACGAGGTTTTCGGCCCGTCTGAAAACCCCTGCTGCCACTTTTGATCCTCAAAGTCTCACTTTCAGCATCACCCGTGGCGGAAGGAC
>JBJEJS010000279.1:0-2103 GCA_051878235.1 Candidatus Cryptobacteroides sp. | reverse complement strand
TGACACCCTTATGTCCGACAGGAGGCTCAAGGCGGCGAAAAAGCAGTTGCTCGGTCAGCTGGCCGTAAGCAGCGACAACGGGGAGACACAATGCCTGTCAATGTGCAAGGGACTTCTGTCCTACGGCAGGGTGGCATCCGACCAGGAAAGCAAGGAACTCGTACTTGCCGTCACGGCAGAGCAGTTGAGGGATGCGGCGCGGGACATATTCGCTCCGGAGAAGGTATGCAGGCTGATTTGGGTATAAGATTATGGAAGAGGATATATATAAATATATGACGGAACATTCCTCCGTCCCCTGCGAGGCCCTGAAATGGGTCGAGAGGCAGACGCACATAAGGACCAACCACGCGCGTATGCTCTCCGGCTCCGTGCAGGGTGAATTTCTGCGGCTGCTCGTGCAGGTAAGCGGAGCGTCAAGGCTTCTGGAACTGGGGACATTCACGGGATATTCCGCAATCTGCCTCGCCTCCGCCCTCGGGGAGAAAGGCCATCTTGACACCCTTGAGGTGAATGACGAACTGGAGGACATCATCACAGAAGGTTTTGAGAAGGCAGGCCTGACAGACAGGATCACCCTCCACATCGGCGACTGCAAGGAAACCCTCAAAAGGCTTCAGGAAGAGGGAAAGGAATATGACATCGTGTATATGGACGCGAACAAAAGGGAATATTGCGAATATTACGACCTTGTCTTCGGACTGGTCCGTCCTGGCGGGCTGATCCTCGCCGACAATGTCCTCTGGGACGGCAAAATCTGCCAGAATCCCCTCCCGCAGGACAGGCAGACCCAATCCATCGCGCGCTTCAACAACCTCATAAAAGAAGACCCCCGCGTGGAGAATGTCATAATCCCCCTGCGCGACGGCCTCTCAATCATCCGCAAGAAATAATACGGCATCACTGCCGCGTGATCCGCGCCCCGAGGGCGTTCAGACGGATGTCTATGTCCTCATAGCCCCTGTCAATCTGGTCGATGTTGCTGATGACACTCGTGCCTTTGGCCGACATCGCGGCAATCAGGAGGGCGATTCCCGCACGTATGTCAGGGGAAACCATATTCCCCGCACGCAGTTGGTAGTGATGGTCGTGACCTATGACGACCGCCCTGTGGGGGTCGCATAGGATGATCTGGGCTCCCATATCGATGAGTTTGTCAACGAAGAAAAGCCTGCTCTCAAACATCTTCTGGTGAATCAGGACGCTGCCCTTGCACTGGGTGGCAACCACAAGCATAACGCTCAGCAGGTCAGGCGAAAGTCCCGGCCAAGGAGCATCCGCAATGTGCATTATGGAGCCGTCAAGGAAGGATTCTATCACATAACTCTCCTGCTCGGGCACGAAGATGTCGTCCCCCCTCCTCTCAAGGTTAACCCCGAGCCTGCGGAAACACTCCGGGATGATGCCCAACTCGTCATAGGCGACATCCTTTATGGTGATCGAACTGCGGTTCAATGCTGCCATCGCTATGAAAGACCCGACCTCAATCATATCAGGAAGTATCTTGTGCTCCGCCCCGTGCAGGCTTTCCACTCCCGTGATTGTCAACAGATTGGACCCGATGCCCTCAATTCTGGCACCCATCCTGACCAACAGGCGGCAAAGCTGCTGGACATACGGCTCGCACGCGGCATTGTAGATTGTCGTCACCCCTTCGGCAAGGCAGGCGGCCATCACGATGTTCGCCGTTCCCGTGACGGAAGCCTCGTCAAGGAGCATATATTTTCCTTTAAGCCGCTGATTTTCCGGTATATGAAGAAAGAAGGCCTTCTTTCTGGAATCATATTCCTGACGGGCTCCGAGATTCATCATTCCGAGGATATGGGTGTCCACCCTGCGGCGGCCTATCTTGTCCCCTCCAGGCTTAGGGAAATACGCTTTCCCGAAACGGGCGAGCAGCGGGCCGACAACCATCACCGAGCCGCGCAGTTTTGCGCATTTTGAAACGAAGTCCTCGCTGGCGGCATATTCCTCATCAATCTCATCAGCCTTGAAGGAATATACTCCCTTCTCCACACGCACAACCTTCACTCCGAGACCTTCAAGAAGCAGGATAAGATTCTTTACGTCAAGTATTTCCGGCACATTGGAGATTGTGATTTC
>JBJEJS010000278.1:0-2104 GCA_051878235.1 Candidatus Cryptobacteroides sp. | reverse complement strand
TCCGCCGTGCAGTTCAAGGAGGACAGGCTCGTGCGCGGAGACAGGCTGATGATAGTGAAGAACTGCTACAATTTCGAGGGGAAGATCGAAGGGATGGACTACATAGCCAACGGAGATATGGCGAAACTCCTGAGCATCTCCTCCTACGAGGAACGCTACGGCCTGCATTTCGCCAAGGCAAGGCTCTGCTTCCCCGACTATGATGACCAGGAACTGGTCGTGAAGGTCATCCTTGACACTCTTGAGTCGGAGAGCGCGTCGCTGACATACGGACAGCAGAATATGCTTTACACCGGTGTCGATGCGGACTATTCCCACATAACCTCCAAAAGGAAAAGGTATGAGGCTGTCAGGGAGGACCCTTATTACAATGCCCTCCAACTGAAATATGCCAATGCCATCACGACCCACAAGTCCCAGGGCGGGCAGTGGAAATGCGTTTTCATAGACAATCCCGTCTGGCAGGACACTCTGACCGCCGATGACCTGAAATGGCTCTACACCGCCGTCACGAGGGGTGTGGAAAAAATTTATTTCGTTAATTTTAAGGATGAAATGTTTGAGTGATATGAACAAGTTTTTAAGCGTTTTGGCCTTTTTTGTAGTGCTGCCGTGCGCGGCTGTTTTTGCGGGCGAGAAGCCTGAGAGTGATTTCAGACCGGTTCCCAAAGCCTGCAAATGGTTGGATTCCAAGAAGATAATCTTCTCCTACGACGGGACTTACACCGATTCCACGGCTTTTGTCTATGACGCGGCAGCGGACAGGATGATACACGGGGTTTCCGCTCCCGAGAAATATTCGGATTTTCCTGTCAGCATTGAGGGGGCGGTGAATATGACCTTCTCGCCGGACTCCTCGAAGATTGCCTATACAAAGGACAACGACCTGTATTTCTATGACCTTTCCTCCGAAAAGGAGACAAGGCTGACCTTTGACGGTACGGACTTGATACTCAACGGTTATGCCTCCTGGGTCTATTATGAGGAAATTTTCGGGAGGCCTTCAATGTACAGGGCTTTCTGGTGGTCTGGGGACAGCCGCCGGATAGGATTCTACCGTTTCGACAACACTGAGGTCCCGCTTTTCCCGATCTATTCCGCCGCAGGCCAGGACGGCAGCCTGAGGAATACCCGCTATCCTAAGGCCGGTGAGGTCAACCCGAAGGTGAGAATCGGAATAGTTTCCGTCGGGGAATCCTCTCCTGAGACGGTCTGGGCTGATTTCGACCCTGAGCAGGACCAGTATTTCGGCACGCCTTTCTGGAGCAGGGACAGCCGTTCTCTCTATGTCTCGAGAATGCCGAGGGTCCAGAACACCCTTGACCTTTACAAGGTGGACGCTTCGGACGGCAGCAAGGAGATGGTCTATCACGAGGAATATCCGACCTGGATTGACTGGATGGAAAATGTATATTTCACTGAGTCAGGTCTTTATATGGTCCGTTCATTCGAGACGGGATGGGAGCAGATATATTTCCTCTCATACGACGGAAAAACTTTCAGGAGGCTGACCGACGGTGAGAACTGGGGCGTTTCCGTAGTCCGTGTGGACGAAAGGACAGGGACAGTGTATTTCACGGCAAAAAGGGATGCCCGTCTCAGGAATGTTTTATATTCCGTTGATAATAAAGGAAATATAAAACATTTGACCGACCTTTCCCTCAATGTGTCGTGGGTCCGTTTCTCGCCTGACGGCAAATATTTCGCGTCGTCGCTCTCCAATTCGTCGGTCCCGACGAGGATCTGTGTCTCGAGGACGGCTGCGCCTGAGCGTCCGAGGACGGTGGCGGATATGGCGAAGGAATCATATTCCGCTGATAAATATGCACTTCCTGTATATATGTATATGACGACTTCCGACGGGTTTGAACTTCCTTGTGCAATCATTTTCCCGAAAGATTTCAATTCGGAGGAGCAGTATCCCGTCCATCTTGACATCTACGGAGGTCCGAATGCTCCTATGGTGCGTGACCGTTGGGTGAATCCAAAGAGAAATGCCTGGTGGGCGGAAAACGGTATAATCCAAGTTGTTGCGGATTGCAGGGCTGCGGGCCACAACGGGCGCAGGGGAACGGATATGGTGCATCTTAACCTGACGGAAATG
>JBJEJS010000277.1:0-10580 GCA_051878235.1 Candidatus Cryptobacteroides sp. | reverse complement strand
AAAATCCTCACAACCATCAGGTTGCTGCGGTATTTGACTTCAGTCTGCGCCTTGAACTTGTCGTTTTATTCAACTTCACCGATTGTCAATTTTATTGTTGTTGTTTTATTTGGTCTCTTGCTTCGCTCGAGTAATATGGCGTTTGCTTTTGTCCTCTTGCTTCGCTCGAGCAATGGGGAATTATCCAGCCATTTCGGGCGGAGCCGGGAAATCGCTCCGCCCGAAATGACAGTCAGTTACCAGCCGAGGACATACGAGAAGATCAGAGGGGCGACGATGGTCGCGTCGGACTCCACGATGAAACGAGGGGTGTCAACATCAAGTTTTCCCCAAGTGATTTTCTCATTAGGAACTGCGCCTGAGTAAGAGCCGTAGGAAGTCGTGCAGTCAGAAATCTGGCAGAAATATGCCCAAAGCGGAACATCTGGCCATTCGAGGTCCTGTGCCATCATAGGGACAACGCAGATAGGGAAGTCACCGGCCGTGCCTCCTCCGATCTGGAAGAATCCGACGCCCTGTCCTCCGCAGTTCTCGCGGTACCACTCTGTCAGGAAAATCATAGTCTCGATACCGTTCTTAATCATCGAGGTCTCGAACTCTCCCCTTATGCAGTGTGCCGTGAAGATGTTTGCGGTGGTGCAGTCCTCCCAGGCAGGAACAACGATAGGGATGTTCTTCTCGCAGGCGGCGAGCACCCAACTGTCCTTAGGGTCAATCTCATAGTACTGCTCGAGGACCCCGCTGCGGACGAGTTTGTAGATGACCTCCCACGGGAAAAGCCTCTCGCCTGTCGCCTTCATCTCCTTCCAGATGTCAACGAGGTGTTTCTCCAGACGACGGAAAGCCTCCTCCTCAGGTATGCAGGTGTCGGTCACGCGGTTGTAGTGGTTGTCGAGAAGTTCCTTTTCCTGTGCAGGGGTAAGGTCTCTATAGTGAGGAACCCTGTAATAGTGGTTGTGCGCCACGAGGTTCATAATGTCCTCTTCGAGGTTGTTTGCTGAACAGGAGACAATCTGAATCTTGTCCTGGCGGATCATCTCAGCGAGTGAGAGTCCGATTTCGGCGGTGCTCATCGCGCCTGCCATTGCCAGCATCATTTTCCCGCCTTTGTTTATATGCTCGTCGTAAGCCTTTGCTGCGTCAACGAGGGCGGCAGAGTTGAAGTGGCGGTAGTTGTGCGTAATAAATTGCGAAATAGGTCCTTTTTCCATTTTCATCAAACTTAATAAAACACTTTAATTTGTCTATATTTTATATAGAGCCGCGAAATTAGCGATTTTTTCCCTATTTTTGCAATCGTTTTGACTAATAATTTGATTTTTAAGTTCCGCAGATGCGAAACTTGAGTATTGACTGCAAAATATGTTTGACACAGGGCGGATAGAATTTTTCGACAAGGTGGGTACACCGTTCTGGTTTTATGATATGGATGTGCTGCGGGAGACTGTGGGACAGGTGGTCTCGTTGTCCAAAAAATACGGCATCAAGGCCCACTATGCGGTCAAGGCGAATGTGGAACGCAGGATTCTGGAATATATAAGTTCCTGTGGGATAGGGGCTGACTGTGTCAGCGGGAATGAGGTCGCGCGTGCCCTGGAATGCGGGTTTGCTCCTCAGGACATAGTCTTCGCGGGAGTGGGGAAGACCGACAAGGAGATATATGACTCCCTGAAGGCGGGAATCGGGATGTTCAACTGCGAGTCGCTTCAGGAGATATTCATAATCAATGCGATGGCTTCCCGTCTGGGACTCCGCGCAAGGGTCAGCGTCCGCATCAATCCCGACATAGACGCGCACACCCACGCCTACATCACCACAGGGACCTGCGAGAACAAGTTCGGGATTTCGCCCCACGAGTTCGATGCCCTGACAACCCTTCTCGGAAGATGCCGGAACATCGACTTTATGGGCCTCCATTTCCACATAGGCTCCCAGATAACCGATGTGGGTCCTGTCTATTCCCTTGAATGTGAGAGGGCAGGTCAGATAGTGGCCCATTTTGAGTCCAAAGGTCTGGAAGTGAAGAACATAAACCTCGGTGGAGGTCTCGGCGTGGATTATGACGACCCTGACGGCTGTCCCGTGCCCGATTTCAGGAACTGGTTCAGGATCATTTCGGAGAAACTGCCTCGCAGACCATCCCGGCAGGTACATCTGGAGCCTGGGCGTTCCATTGTGGCGCAATGTGCCAGCCTGATTTCCAGGGTGCTGTTCGTCAAGGTGGGGGAGACCAAGAATTTCCTCGTGCTGGATGCTGGTATGAATGACCTGATAAGGCCGGCCCTGTATGGGGCGTACCACAAGATTGAGAATCTTTCGGCACGGCTCCGTCCGAATCTGCCCCAGTCGCAGGTCTATGATGTGGTGGGTCCTGTCTGCGAGTCCTCCGATGTGTGGGGCTCGGGGAGGCTTCTCCCGCTTAGCGTGAGGGGTGACCTGATGGCAATCCGTTCTGCGGGGGCCTACGGACAGGTGATGTCGAGCCGGTACAACCTCAAGGATTTCGCCCCTGCCGTGTATTCCGACGATATGCACGGGGCGCGCCTCAGGACTGAATATTTTTAATGTCAGGATATTTACGGGATATAAAATTTTAAAGTCAGGAAATTTACGGAATATAAGATATATATAAGTATAAGGTATATATATGATTAAGTAAATATATGATATATATAAGGTAATATAATATAAGGTATATATATGTTCGAGAATTTGTCAGAAAGGATAGAGAGGTCGTTCAAACTTCTCAAAGGCGAGGGTAAGATTACGGAAATAAATATCGCCGAGGCCCTCAAGGACATAAGAAGGGCTCTTCTTGATGCCGATGTCAGTTACAAGATAGCGAAGCAGTTCTGTGACGATGTCAAGAAGAAGGCCCTGGGGCAGAATGTTCTCACGGCGGTGAAGCCGCAACAGATGATTGTCAAGATTGTCCACGATGAACTCGCCGCCCTGATGGGAAGTTCGTCGAGCGACATCAATGTGAAGGGGAATCCTGCCGTTGTCCTCGTGGCGGGTCTGAACGGCTCAGGTAAGACCACCTTCTCAGGAAAACTTGCCCTGAATCTCAAGAGCAAACGCGGGATGAAGGTGCTCCTCGCGGCCTGCGACACTTTCCGTCCTGCGGCAATCGACCAGTTGAATGTCCTCGGAGGACAGGTCGGTGTGCCTGTTTACAGCGAGCCGGAGTCTAAGGACCCTGTCAAGGTCGCTTCCAATGCGGTCGCAATGGCAAAGCGTGAGGGCTATTCTGTCGTCATCATAGACACGGCGGGCCGTCTGTCCGTAGATCAGGAACTTATGGACGAGATTGCCGCAGTCAAGAAGGCTGTCAATCCGACTGAGACCCTTTTCGTGGTCGATGCGATGACCGGTCAGGACGCTGTGGCCACCGCCAAGGCATTCAATGAGAGGCTTGACTTTGACGGAGTCGTTCTCACCAAGATGGACGGTGACACCCGAGGCGGTGCCGCCCTTTCCGTCAAGGCCGAGGTTGGCAAGCCGATAAAGTTCGTCAGTTCAGGCGAGAAGATGGAGGCTCTTGATGTCTTCCATCCTGCCAGAATCGCGGACCGCATCCTCGGGATGGGTGATGTGGTCTCCCTCGTGGAGAAGGCCCAGGAGCAGTTTGACGAGAAGCAGGCACGCGAACTCAAGAAGAAACTCGCTAAGGACAAGTTCACCCTCTGGGATTTCTATGAGCAGATCCAGCAGGTCAAGAAGATGGGAAACATCAAGGACCTCGCGTCGATGATCCCAGGGATGGGCAAGGCCCTGAAGGATGTGGATATGAACAATGATTCCTTCAAGGGCATCGAGGCGATCATCCTTTCTATGACCCCATACGAGAGGGAGCACCCTGAGGTGATCAACGGAAGCCGCCGCAAGAGGATTGCCGACGGAAGCGGCACTTCACTTCAGGAGGTCAACCGCCTTCTCAAGCAGTTCGAAGGCACCCGCTCGATGATGAAAAGCGTTATGACCGGGAAATTCCCCGGGATGCGCCGCCGCTGACGGTCGTGAACGCCAGGCAAAATAGTCCAGCGGACTTTTCACCGCGCGCAGCCTCCGGTAGGAGGATAGGAAAAAATAAGGGAGTCCGCCTGCTACACTGCGTCCTCCCTTAAAATGTGTACTAAAACCTAAACCTGCATACAAGATGCAAATTCCTTTCCAAATGTTGCAAAAAAAGTGAATAAAATTAGGGATGCCTTTCTGAAAGACATCCCTAATTTGTTTCCAGAGTCGCAGGGGATTATTTTGATGCCTCTACAGAAACTTTTCTGAAATCTTTCATAAGTTTCATAAGGTTCAGGGCAGCTTTGCGGGCACGGGCACCAGCAGCTTTGTTGCCTTTTTCCACCTGAGCGTCAGCATTTGTTGCAAATGCCTCGTACTCTGCTTTGATCTGCGATACAAGTTCTTTCATTGCCGGTAAAAATTAAATTAGTTCGTTAAACATTAAGCATCAAAAGATTGCGCAAGGTAGGGATTAAAAATTAATAAAACAAGATATTTTCCCGAAAAATTATTTACCTGCTGTAATCTTTGTGTTGACGATGTTCATCGCCCTGTCAGGGCCGAGCATCGCAAATGCCTTTATCCCTTCAATCGCCTTGTCGCAGATCTGTGGCATCAGCCCTTTCTCCTCCTCGTTGAGTTCCCCGAGCACAAAGTCAATCTGCCCACCTCTGGAAAAATCATTCCCGATTCCTGCCCTGAGCCTCGCATATTCCTGGGTCCCGAGCATCTCGGTTATGTTGGCAAGCCCGTTGTGCCCTCCTGCGCTGCCGTTCTTCCTCATCCTGAGCGTCCCGAAAGGAAGATTCAGGTCGTCGGAGATGACCAGAAGATTCTCAAGCGGGAGTTTCAGTTCGTTCATCCAGTACCTGACCGCCTTTCCGCTGAGATTCATATATGTCGATGGCTTCAGAAGGATGAATTTCCTTCCCTTGACAGAAATCTCCGCCGTGCTGCCGTAGCGGGATGTCTCAAAAACGACATTGGATGCCTTTGCCCAGGCATCCAATATCATAAATCCGAGGTTGTGTCTGGTTGAGGCGTATTCCGCCCCGATATTTCCCAGGCCAACTATCAGGTAGTTCATTTCCTATGCTACTTTGAAGCCTCTGCCTTTGCCTGTGCAGTCGCACGGGTAGGGCGGACTGAACAGATGATGGTAGCCTTAGGGGAAACGATGGTGACTCCCTCGAAATGAAGGTCTCCTGCGACAATCTGCTTTCCGATCTGGAGGGAAGTGGTGTCAACCTCAACGAGGTCAGGAAGTTTGTCAAGGAGTGCGCTGATGCGGATCTTGCGGCTTGAGACAAGGAGTTTACCTCCGAGTTTCACACCCTCTGAGTGTCCTGTGATCTTGACAGGCACATCGATGACAACAGGTTTCTCCTCGGAAACCGCGAGGAAGTCCACGTGAAGGGCCTCGTCGGTAACAGGATGATACTGTACCTCGTGGAGGACAGCGAGATATGTCTTGTCGCCAATCTTGATGTCAATGATGTAGGAGTTCGGAGTGTGGGTCACAGTCTTGAGATCCTTTGAAGTCACTGTGAAGAGAAGATTCTCCATTCCGTTGCCGTAGAGGTTGCAAGGAACAAGTCCTGCCCTTCTGATGCTCTTTACCGCAGCCCTGTTTGCGGCTTCGCGGATTTCGCCTTTGAGTTCGATGTGTTTCATTGTGTTTTTGTGTAAAATGTGTTACTCAGTCTTACGCTTTTGGGACTTCCTTGCGGCTTTCCCTGCGTAAAACCCCATTGCACCAAAAGGCTCTCGCCTTTTATGGGGCGGCAAATATAGAATATTTTCCTGAAAATGCAAAATTATTCGTCCGGGACCAGTCCTGTCGCCTTGTTCCAGTCGAGAGTCCTGTAATATGCACTCAGATATTCCCCTCCGTTGCACGGGAGATACATACTCAGCCCTGAGTGCCTGTCCATCACAAATCCCGGATACGGATTGCTTGTGGAGGATGCGAGGAATGACGGGGTGGCGGCCTTGTAGAGGACGCATTTGCCGAGCGCGTCCGTGACGGCATTCAGTTCAAAATCGTTGCAGCCGCTCTGCCTGACGATGTCAAGGAAATCGTAGTACCAATGGTAATCGTAGGTGAAATACTGCTGGACCTCGCTCTTGTCGATTGCATTGAGCCCGTCCCTGTACTTGCTGAACAGTCCCGCGCAGACATTCCCCAGGGCGGCAAGCCCGCTGCAGTCAATCAGGGAGATTGAGGCGGAACGGTAAGACCCCGTCCGCTTGTCATAAAAGTCGAAATAGTTCCCGCAGAATCCCTCATAGTCCCCTTTGAGAAGGAATTCCGCCATTGTGGTGTAGTCCATCCCGTCGGAGAGGATTTCCGTCTGGGAGGCTATGATGTAGTCGGTCTTGTTCCTGAGTTGGTATGCCACCTCGACCCCTCCCATCAGACAGGCGTCAAAGACTATGTATTTCAATTTGTATGGGATGTCCCGGGCAAAGTCCTTTATGTCCATCTCATAGGTCACGGTGTTCTCCCTGTCTGCCCCGATGGAGCGCTTTATGCCCGAAAATATTGAGGTGTCGTCGCCCTCATATTTGGATGAGTTGGAGTAATATCCGCACGGCAGGTAGCCTGTCCCGTGTGTCGTGACCGCAAGTCCGTATTCCTTTGCCGGAAACTCCGATTTCGCATAGAGCAGGACGGAGTAGAGGGTCCTCGTGTCAGCGGAGACGGTCTCCTCCGGGAATGTGATGAGGGTGTCGGTGCGGCAGGTGTTGTCTTCCTGGCGGTATGCCCTGATCAGGTATGATTTGGATGGGGAATAGCCCGAGACCGTCGGGTGGGTGTACACGAGAACGACATCCCCGTGCTTCTGCGGAATCCCGTCCGAATTGATGAACTCCCTGATGTCCTGGTTCAGGGATGAATTCAGGTTGTTGTGCCCGTCGGAGTAGAGAATCAGCACCTTCCTGTTCTCAATGTCCGGCTGCGGCTCAGGCTGGACTTTCTCACAACATCCGGAGAATGTCAGGCACACCAGGGCGGCGGCCGCCGTCCACAGCCTTACGGCACGGTTATTTCGCGTAAAAGTCATAATCCTTCAAGTAGTCATATCCGCAGGGCGGATGGATGTCATAAAATATCAGGCCTGCAAAAATACCAAATATTTTATATCTTTGGGAGTTTTTTGACATAATACAATATATTATATATGAAAACCATTGTTAAAATGTTGATTCTAAGCGGAGCCGCCGCCGCGGCCGTGTCCTGCGGCACGCCGGCGGCAGAAAATGAAGGGAATTTCAAATATCTCATTGATGAATTTGCGGATCTGAAGATAATGCGTTACCAAATCCCGGGATGGGACAGTCTTTCCGTCGGACAGAAGGAATATGTCTATCATCTTTCGGAGGCAGCGAAATACGGCAGGGACATACTTTGGGCGCAGAACTGCCGTTTCAACCTGCCCGTGCGCCACGCGCTTGAAAACATAATAGAGAATTATAAGGGTGACCGCGAATGTTCTGAATATCAGGACTTCCTGGTCTATGCCAAGAGGGTGTTCTTCAGCAACGGAATCCATCATCACTATGCCGAGGACAAGTTTTTTCCTGCCTGCAGGAAGGAATATTTCAGGAGCCTGATGGAGGCTGTGGGGGATGCGGACAAGGCTGACACCCTGCTTCGGGTGATCTACGACAAGGATTATCTTGCGCAGCGCAAGTCAACGGACACTTCGGGGGACATCGTGGCGGCTTCTTCGGTGAATTACTATGAGGGTGTCACGAGGGAGGAGGTCGAGAGATTCTATGATGGGATGATGGTGAAGGGTGACCCGAGGCCGGTCTCATACGGTCTGAACAGCAAGGTTTACAAGGATGCCGACGGGGTTGTCCGTGAGGAGGTCTATAGGATTGACGGGCTTTACGGGGCTGCCATAAGTAAGATTGTGGAGGAACTTCAGAAGGCTGCCGCCGTGGCCGAAAACCAGGCGCAGAAGGATGGCCTGGGGCTTCTGATTGACTATTACCGCACAGGTGACCTCAAGACTTGGGACGAGTACAACATCCTCTGGGCGCAGGAGACTGCCGGGACTGTGGATTATGTGAACGGCTTCATTGAGGACTACAATGACCCTCTCGGGAGGAAGGCCTCGTGGGAATCTGTGGTGAACATCAAGGATTTCGAGGCTTCCCGCAGGACTGAACTCATAAGCGGCAATGCCCAGTGGTTTGAGGACCGTTCGCCTGTTGACCCGCGTTTCCGCAAGAAGGAGGTCAAGGGCGTTTCCGCGAAGGTAATCAATGTGACCGCCCTCGGAGGGGACTGCTATCCGTCAACCCCGATTGGAATCAACCTGCCTAACGCGGACTGGATAAGAAAGGAATATGGCTCGAAGTCGGTGACTATAGCGAACATCACCCACGCCTACAATTTTGCGGCGCAGGAGTCCCCTAAGAACATCCAGCGCGAGTTCACTTGGGATGAGCAGGACCTTGCATACGCGAAGAAATATCTGTCAATCACCGACGAGGTGCACACCGACCTGCACGAATGTCTCGGCCACGGCTCAGGGCAACTTCTTCCTGGAGTGCCTTCAGGGGCTCTCGGGGAGTACAGTTCTGCCCTTGAGGAGACCCGTGCGGATTTGTTCGGGCTGTATTTTATGGCGGACCCGAAACTTGTGGAACTGGGCATCCTTCCGGATATGGAGGCTTACAAGGCCCAGTATGCCAATTACATCCGCAACGGCCTCTTTGTGCAGTTCAACAGGGTGGAACTCGGCCGCAAGAACACGGAGGCGCATATGCAGAATCGTCTGCTGATTGCCAAGTGGTGCTATGAGAAAGGCCTGAAGGACAATGTGATAGAAAAGAAGGTGCGTGACGGGAAAACCTATTTCGTCGTCAATGATTACGAGGCTCTGCGCGGCCTGTTCGGGGAACTTCTCGCCGAGGTGCAGAGAATCAAGTCCGAGGGTGACTACAAGGCGGGCAAGGCTCTTGTCGAGACATACGCCGTCGAGATTGACCCTGTCCTTCACAAGGAGGTCAAGGAGAGATATGCCTCATTGGGCCTCAAACCTTACGGCGGCTTTGTGAATCCTGACATCGTTCCTGTGGTGAAACGCGGGAAGGTCGTTGACTACAAGGTGGTTTACAATGACGACTACCTTGCCCAGATGATGGAATACGGAAAGAAATATGCAACCCTGTAATCCTTCTGGGGATGGGCAGGCTTCTTGAGGATTATGTCTCTTATCTGAAGATAGAGCGTGCGATGTCACCTTCTACGGTGGCATCGTATTCTTCTGATGTCCGTGATTTCCTTTCGTGGACCGGGTCTGTGGGGATGCAGGTGGGGGATGTCACCTCAGATGACATCGTGAGGTATTTCGGGACCCTGGACACCCTGTCGAAACGCTCGCAGGCAAGGTGCCTGAGTTCGTTGAAGTCGTTTTTCAGGTGGACGGTCCTGGAGGGGTATGTGAAGGACAATCCTTGTGATGCGGTGGATGCCCCGAAAATCGGAAGGCATCTTCCTGCCGTGCTTTCCGAGGAGGAGGTCGGGAGGATAATCGCCTCCGTTGACACGGGCTCCTGGAACGGACTCCGCGACAGGGCAATCCTTGAAGTGCTGTACGGATGCGGGCTGAGGGTGTCCGAGGCCGTCGGGCTGAAGATGTCGATGATTTATTCCAAGGACGGGTTTGTCAGGATTGTCGGAAAGGGGAACAAGGAAAGGCTTGTCCCGATAGGCGGAATGGCTCTGGAAGCCGTCTCAGAATATCTTGAGGTCCGTCCTGAGCCGTTTGACACCGCTTCCGAGGACATACTTTTCCTGAACAAGGACGGCAGGGCATTGAGCAGGGTGGCTGTCTTCACGATGGTGAAGAGGCAGGCAATGCTGGCAGGAATACACAAGGAAATCTCGCCGCACACTTTCAGACATTCATTCGCGACACATCTTGTGAATCACGGGGCCGACTTGAGGGTGGTCCAGGATATGCTCGGACACGAGAGCATACTCACGACGGAAATCTACACCCACATCGACACGGAGTCCTGGATGCGTGATGTCATTTCTCACCATCCGCGGCGTTGAAGCAATGCCTGCAAAGCGGCTCGTAGGCATCCTTCTCGCCGAGAAGCACCAGTTTGTCGCTTTTGGCAAGGCGGTGCGAGTGGTTGGCGAGGCTTCCGCATTTGACGCAGATGGCGTGGACCTTCTGCACATCCTCCGCCACAGCCATAAGGGCGGGCATAGGACCGAAAGGCTTTCCTGTGAAATCCATATCGAGACCTGCGATTATGACCCTTATGCCTCTGTTGGCGAGTTTCTGCACGACTTCCACAATGGTCTCGTCAAAGAACTGCGCCTCGTCGATTCCGACCACCTCCACATCGCTTGACAGCAGGAGCATACTTGCAGGGGAGTCAATCGGGGTGGATGGTATGCTGTGGAAATCGTGTGAGACGACCTGGTCATCGGAGTAGCGCACATCGATGGCAGGCTTGTATATTTCCACTTTCTGGTTGGCGAACTGGGCCCTTTTAAGCCTTCTGATGAGTTCTTCGGTCTTTCC
>JBJEJS010000276.1:0-10588 GCA_051878235.1 Candidatus Cryptobacteroides sp. | reverse complement strand
ATGGTCGGCACCACGGGTGAGCCTTACGAAATGGGTGTGGACGATTTCTTCGGTTACAACTGCCAGAGACTTGCCCACAGTTATTATCCGGACCACCTCTGGGACAATGATCAGAGGGTGGGGCTCACTGACAACTGCGATGCTGTCCCTTACGGACAGGGCACATACGCCCCGGACCTGATTCAGAAAGAGGCGCTTGACTTCCTCGAGGAGTGTGTCAAAGAAGGAAAGCCTTTCTTTATGTGGTATCCGACCACAATCCCTCATGCTGAACTGATTGTCCCTGAGGATGAAATCATCCAGGGATTCAGGGGCAGGTTCGCCGAGAATCCTTACAGGGGGACTGACCAGGGCGACCCGATGTTCAGAATCGGAGGCTATTGCTCCCAGGCTTATCCGAGGGCCACTTTCGCGGCGATGGTCTCGCGTCTGGATATGTATGTGGGGCAGATTGTTGACAAACTCAAGGAACTTGGAGTCTATGACAACACCATCATAGTCTTCTCTTCCGACAACGGTCCTCACCGTGAAGGCGGGGCTGATCCTGACTTCTTCGATTCGAACGGACCTTGGAGAGGCTACAAGAGAGACCTCTACGAGGGCGGAATACGTGTCCCTCTGATGGTGAGCTGGAAAGGCCACATCAAGCCTGGCACCACCACCGACTTCATCTGCTCGTTCTGGGACATAATGCCTACCCTTCGAGAACTGAACGGCCAGAAGTCATCGCAGACAATGGACGGGGTAAGCCTCCTGCCCCTTCTCGAAGGGAAGGACGGTCAGAAGGAACACGACTATCTGTACTTTGAATTCCAGGAACTCAACGGCCGTCAGGCTGTCCGCAAGGGGCCGTGGAAACTTGTCCACCTGAACATCCGCACGGATAATCCTGTCTTTGAACTCTACAACCTCGATGAGGACCCTTCCGAGACGCGCAATCTCGCTGCTGAAAACCCTTCAATGGTTGAGCAGCTCAAGACAATTATGGTTGAGGCTCACGTCGCAAATCCTGATTTCCAGATTCTTAAAGGAGAGTAGGGACATCGTTCTACGTTTTCGGAGAATGATGTGATTTTGAGAATATGAAATATTTCGCTAAAATTGCGGGATATTTCATATTCTTTTTTTGATTTGGAAAATATAACGGTATATAGTAAATATCTCGGAACAAATATGAGTTTCCGGGTATATGGTCACGGCGGCTGTCCTCTTGTCGCCTTTCCGACGCAGGACGGGATGTGCGACCAATGGGAAGGCTTCGGAATGGTCGGGATACTTCAGGACAGGATTGAAAGAGGTGAGATACAATTGTTCTGCCTCGACACCATCGATGTGGAGACCTGGTCGAACAAGTATGCCCGCAAGGTCTGGAGGGTCCGGAGGCAGGAGAAGTATTTCCGCTTTGTCATTGAGGAGTTTATGCCGCTTGTGAGCCGCTACAATGATTCCGGGATACCTCCGCTTGCCATCGGATGCAGTCTCGGGGCGGCCCACGCCGCAAATGCCCTTTTCCGCCGTCCTGATTTGTTCGGCGGGATGATCGGCCTTTCTGGCGCTTACGATGCCCGTTATTTCACAAACGGGTGGATGGATGACCTCTGGAGGGAGAATTCCCCCGTGCATTTCCTTTCGGACCTGCCTATGGACGATGCCCGTGCGGATGCCCTAAGGCACAGGACAATCATCCTTTGTATCGGTCAGGGGGCGAACGAGGAGATCGAGATGGATGCCACAGCCTTGTTGGAGAATGCCTTGAAAGAGAAGAAGATAGATGCCTGGGTGGACTGGTGGGGCAGGGATGTAAGCCACGACTGGCCCTGGTGGAAGGCCCAGTTGACATATTTCCTCCCTTTCGCTTTGGAGGAAGTTAAAAATAACGAACTATGAATTTTGTATTTATTTCCCCTAATTTTCCGGAAACCTACTGGAATTTCTGTGACCGTCTCAACAGAGGCGGCGCAAATGTGCTGGGCATAGGAGATGCCCCCTACGATGACCTTGACGACAGGCTCAAGACATCCCTTACGGAATATTACAGGGTCTATTCCCTTGAATCATACGACCAGGTCTTCCGTGCCGTCGCATATTTCTCATTCAAATATGGCAAGATAGACTGGCTTGAATCCAACAATGAGTACTGGCTTGAGCAGGATGCCCGCCTGAGGACCGACTTCAACATCACAACTGGAGTGAATTCCTCCGACATTGAGAAATTCAAGAGCAAGGCTGCGATGAAGAAATATTACGCTCTGGGGAATATCCCTACCGCCCGTCAGCAGAAAGCTGCCGACCTTGCGGGAGCGAGGGAGTTTGTGGCAAAGGTGGGCTATCCGATTGTGGTGAAGCCTGAAATCGGCGTGGGTGCGGCCGAGACCTTCAAGGTTTGCAATGATGCTGAACTGGAGAATTTCTTCGCTGATTTTCCTGCCATACCTTATGTGATGGAGGAATTCATTTTCGGGGACATATATTCCTACGATGCCATTGTGGATTCCCGTTCGGAACCCCTGTTCGAATCATCAGGAAAGTTCCCGCCTTCGGTGATGGATGTGGTGAACAAGCAGTTGGACTTCTCTTATTATATCCTTGCCGATGTTCCTGAAGCCCTCAGGAGGCTCGGGCGTGCGACTGTGAAGGCTTTCGGAGTGCGCAGCAGATTCGTGCATTTCGAGTTCTTCCGCCTGAGTGTCGCCAAACCGGGTTTGGGTGAGGTTGGGGATTTCGTCGGACTCGAGGTGAATATGAGGCCTGCAGGAGGATATACCCCTGATATGATGAACTTTGCCCATTCAACCGATGTCTATTCCATCTGGGCAGATATGGTCCTGCACGACAGACGCCTGTTGCCTGAAAGCGGGGACGACCATCTTTGCGTATATTACGCCCGCCGTGACTCCAGAGGCTATCTCCATTCCCACGAGGAGATACTTGCCCGCTACGGCTCGGTGATGGCGATGTGCCTTCGTATGCCACAGGCCCTTAGCGGTGCGATGGGCAACCAGATGTACACCATCCACGCCCGCTCAGAAGCCGAGATGGACGAGTTTCTGGCATTTGTCTCCGCTACAGAATGAGCCTCTATAGGGAGGTCCCGTTAGCGGACATACAGAAGACAGCCACAGATTGCTTTGTCCAATCTGTGGCTGTCTTTCTGTCTTATGCTGTTCTATCCGAGGAAACTTAAAAGAATACCCGCAGCGACGGCTGAGCCGATGACTCCCGCCACATTCGGACCCATAGCGTGCATCAGAAGGTGGTTGCTCTTGTCGAACTCCCTTCCGACCACTTCGGAAACCCTCGCCGAATCAGGCACGGCAGACACTCCTGCATTGCCGATCAAAGGGTTGATTCTCTTCTCTTTCTTGAGGAACAGGTTCATAATCTTCACGAAAAGCACTCCCGATGCCGTTGCAATCACGAATGAGAGCAGGCCGAGACCGAAGATCAGGACGGATTTCCCTGTCAGGAAAACTGTAGCCTGGGTGGAGCATCCGACCGTGAGTCCGATGAGGATTGTCACCACATCGACAAGCGGACCCCTTGCCGTCTCCGCAAGCCTGCGGGTCACACCGCTTTCCTTGAGGAGGTTACCGAAGAAAAGCATACCGAGAAGCGGCAGGCCTGAAGGCACGAGCATCGCTGTGAGGAGGATTCCGACTATAGGGAATATGATTTTCTCTTTCTTGTCCACCTGTCTTGGAGCAGGCATCCTGATGAGCCTTTCCTTCTTAGTGGTCAGCAGGAGCATTATCGGCCTTTGGATGACAGGCACGAGTGCCATATAGGAATATGCCGACACCGCAATCGCTCCCATAAGTTCCGGAGCAAGTTTGGAGGAAAGGAAAATCGCGGTCGGTCCGTCCGCCCCTCCGATGATGCCGATAGCACCTGCCTCATTAGGCTGGAAGCCGCAGAGGAGGGCGAGCATATATGCCCCGAAGATTCCGACCTGGGCCGCTGCCCCAATCAGCATCAGCCTCGGTTGGGATATGAGGGCGGAAAAGTCTGTCATCGCGCCTATCCCGAGGAATATCAGAGGTGGATACCAGCCCTGGCGCACACCCTGATACAGGATGTTCAGGACAGATCCTTCCTCATACACTCCGATATTCAGACCATCGGTGAAAGGGATGTTTCCGATGATGATGCCGAATCCGATCGGAATCAGCAGCAGCGGCTCCCATTCCTTCTTGATTGCGAGGAAAATGAAAAGGATTCCGATGGCAATCATCACGAGATGCTGCCAGGTCAAGTTCGCAAATCCTGTGTATGACAGGAATTGCTGAAGGCTTTCAAAAATTGTGTTCATCTGAAAATCTTACGGGTTTCAGGTCAACTTGTCAGCCGATTGTCACGATCGGAGCTCCTTCGAGTACTGAATCGCCCTTGTTCACGCTGATGGCGGTGATTGTGCCGTCGGCTGTCGCCTCGATGGCATTCTCCATCTTCATAGCCTCAAGCACGGCAACCTGGTCTCCTGCCTTCACTGTGTCTCCGACCTTGACTGAGACCTCGATGATGACTCCCGGGAGAGGTGCCGTCACGGCCTTGCCTGAGCCTGAAGGTGCGGCTGCAGGGGCAGGTTTTGCTGCCGGTGCCGGAGCGCTCTGGACTGGCGCGCTCTGAGGGGCGGTTGTCTGTGTAGGGGCCGCCTGAACGGCAGGGGCAGCAGGTTGTGCTGCAGGAGCGTTTTCCATCTCCACTTTGTATGATGCTCCGTTGACGGTCACATCGGCGATGTTGCCTTCAACTGAATTTACGGTCACATTGTACTCGTTTCCGTTAATCTTGAATTTGTAGTTCTTCATATCTGTGATTTTTATTTTCCTGTTTATCTGACTGTTTTTCTTTCAGGCAGCTGCCTGAGCGTGAACTGGCGGGAGGCGTATGGACCGAATGTCGGCCTGATGGTGAGGACATAACTCTCCTCGTCGTGCACCGCCTCACTCAAATATCTGTGCAGCGCCATCGCGATTGCTACCTCGGCCTCGGACGACATTTCCTGACGGAGGGCAAGGGCGATTGCAAGGGCGGTCTCCTCATCCGGCTTCCCTGTTTTGGCTTCGGGAGCGGAAGTCTTCTTCTGCTTCCTCAAGCCTCTTGAGAAAAATTTTCCCACATAGAAATATATTATGCTCAAAACGAGCAGGGCGGCAAAGACCACCAGGACGGAAGTGACCGTCAGGGTGATTCCGTGCGGGTCCTTCACTCCCATAGCGTCGCTTTTCTCCGTTGCGGATGCCAGAAGCGGGCAAAGGAGGGACAACCCTGTCAAACCTGTCTTCAATATGTTCTTCATAATATACAGATGTTACAGAGGCAGGTTGTCGTGTTTCTTCGCAGGATTCACCACCTTCTTTCCTGCCAGTTGCTCAAGGGCGCGGATGACACGGAAACGGGTGTTGCGCGGCTCGATGACATCGTCGATGTAGCCGTAACTTGCGGCATTGTAAGGGTTGCAGAAAAGGTCGTTGTATTCCTTCTTCTTCTCCTCTGCGACTTTCGCCCTTTCGGCAGGGTCCTCCATAGCCTTTATCTCCTTGGAGTAGAGGATCTCGACGGCTCCTTCGGCACCCATCACGGCGATGTTGGCAGACGGCCAGGCGTAATTGATGTCACCACGCAGCTGCTTGCAGCTCATCACGATGTGAGACCCTCCGTATGACTTGCGGAGAGTGACGGTGACTTTCGGAACTGTGGCCTCTCCGTAGGCGTAGAGGAGTTTTGCTCCGTGAACGATGATTCCGCCGTATTCCTGCTGGGTCCCGCAGAGGAATCCCGGCACATCCACCAAAGTGACGAGCGGAATGTTGAAAGCGTCACAGAAACGCACGAAACGGGCGGCCTTGCGGCTTGCGTTTATGTCGAGCACGCCTGCGAGAATCTTAGGCTGGTTTGCCACGATGCCGACCGAACGGCCGTTCATATGGGCGAAACCGATGATGATGTTCTTTGCCCAACTCTTGTGTATTTCGAGGAACTTGCCGTCATCGACGATGCTGCCGATGACCTTGTACATATCGTAAGGCTTGTTCGGGCTGTCAGGTATGATGTCGTTCAGGGCATCGTCAACCCTTGATGCAGGGTCGTCTGTAGGGACAAACGGAGCCTCCTCCATATTGTTCTGAGGGATGAAACTGATGATGTCCTTTATAATCTGTATTCCCTCGTCCTCGTTCTGTGCCGCGAAATGTGCCACGCCGCTCTTGGTCGCGTGGACGCTCGCGCCTCCGAGGTCCTCCTGGCTGACGACCTCTCCTGTCACCGTCTTTACGACTCCAGGACCTGTGAGGAACATATATGAGGTGTCCTTGACCATAATGTTGAAGTCTGTCAGGGCAGGGGAGTAGACCGCTCCTCCCGCGCAAGGTCCGAATATTCCAGAAATCTGAGGGACAACTCCCGAAGCGAGGATGTTCCTCTGGAAAATCTCACCGAAGCCAGCAAGGGCGCAGATCCCTTCCTGGATCCTGGCTCCTCCCGAATCGTTGAGCCCTATGCAAGGGGCACCGTTCTTCACGGCCATATCCATAACCTTGCAGATTTTCTGTGCCATAGTCTCTGAGAGCGAGCCTCCCGACACCGTGAAGTCCTGTGCGAAAACATAGACGAGCCTTCCGCCGATTGTCCCCTGTCCGGTCACAACCCCGTCGCCGTCGAATTTCGTCTTTTCCATTCCGAAGTTCGTGCACCTGTGCTGCACGAACATATCGTATTCCTCGAAACTGCCTTCGTCGAGGAGTTTTGCAATTCTTTCTCTCGCCGTGTATTTGCCTTTTGCGTGCTGGGCGTCAATCCTTTTCTGACCGCCTCCCATACGGGCTTTTGCCCTCCGCTCGACGAGTTCTGCAATCTTTTCCGTCTGAATACTCATATATAAATTATATTAATTAGCGCGCAAATATAATAAAAAAAAGAAACTGCGCCATTGCCGTCATTAAAAAGGAAGTCACCTGCCGATGGCAGATGACTCCGCAATCCTTGCAAAGGCGCTCTCCTACACTAATGGTTATTCGGAATTTTATCATTGATGATATTTTATGCAAGTTGAGAGCGAGGGGCGGCTTCTATGGATTACATCGCCCGTTTGACAAAAAAACAGGGCTTGAATGTAAAAATTCGAACCCTGTATTCATTTGTGTAGGAGTTTGCCTCTCTCCTATCTGATAAAATTCCGGCACAAAAGTATGAAAAATCTCTCAAATGTCAAAAAAACTTGTCGGAAATTCCTAAAGGTCATTCCTGTGGGCAGGCCTGAGCAGGTCGAGAACGACTTTCACCGGGTTGAAGGTCTCAAGCGGAACTTCAACGAAAAGCGTGTTCCAGTCGCTCATAGAGCCGTTCCAGAGGCCCGGAAGTTCGAGAGCCTTGAGTTCACGCCCCTGATAACTCTTTGAACTGATGAATCCTGCGTCGTTGTCAACATATTTCAGAAGGTCGAAACTTTCCCCCTTGTAGTTGTGCAGGCAGCATACGATGTCAACAGGGTTGAAATGTGTCGCTGAAGAAAGCGCCTCGCGCGCGTGGGTGTCATTCATATTTATCTGGACGCTCTCAAGAATCTGGAGGGATGTGGACCCGTCCTTTTCCTCAATCACGAAAGGTCCTCCGCCCGGCTCGCCCTGGTTGCGGACCATACCGCAGACCCTGATAGGCCTGTTGAGCTTTGCGCGGAGTTTCTCGACCCTGTCCTTGCAGTCCTTTGCCTGAGGCATCTTCACGCAGAGTTCCCTGTCAAGGAATTCCTCGATGTCGTCGCAAAGGGAGATGCACTCCTCACTCATACAGGCATCCTCGTAAAGAGGAGTGTAGCCAGGAAGGTTCGGATAGAGTTTCTGCGGACCGACATTCGCGCCTGAAACCGCGTCGAGTTCCTCAAGGAAGCCGAAAATCTTGTCGCGCAGTTCCACGGCCTTGCCCATCAGGGCCTTCTTGTACTTCGCTGTGACAGGGAGGTACTTCTCGACTGCCACATTGTCGATGTTCTTTATTGAAACGAGTTCCTCGTCCAGTTTGTTGAGATTGTAAATCAGGGCTCCGTGTCCTGCAGGACGGAAGAGAAGAGAGTCGGTCTTGGTGCGGAAAGGACGGTTGTCCATATCGACGGCAATCGTGTCGGTAGCCTTGTCCTGGAAGGTGAAGGTGATGTTGTACTTCACGCCGTACCTCTGCTCGTAGGCAGTCTTCACCTCTTCGAGGGCTTCTTTGAAAAGTTCCTGATGCTCAGGGGAGATGGTGACCACGAGATTGGCCGAGCCGTCGGCATTCCTCATATAGTTCTGGGCCTCGACGAGGTGCTCTGCGAATGCGGTGCGGATCTCCCCGTCAGTGTACTTGTGGAATTTCAGCACTCCCTTAGGCTTCGCCCCGTAGTTCAGTCCCTTGTCTGTCAGTGTCTTCTCAAGAATCTCCTGACGGTTTTCCTTGGTTGCCTCAGGGAAGAGCGCAGGATCGTGGAATGCGAACTCCGCAATGTGTGCCGCGAATCTCGATGCTGGTGCATCCTCAGGGAGTTCCTGACCGTCATTCAGCTTGTCAAGTCCGCTGAAAAGGTCTTTGAACATTCTGGAAGCCGCTCCCGATGCAGGGACGAATTTGCATTTTCCGTGAATCTCCGCCTTGTCATAATAGGCGGCCGCCTCATCGGCCTGGGCATCCGTGAGCACCGTGATGCCGCGCTCCGGAGTGGCAGGAGCCACAATCTTCATCCAAGGGAAACCCTTTTTGAACCGTTCCACCTGTCCTTTTGCCGTCTCGACGGAAGAGCCCCGTGATTCGATCTGTTTGATGTCTTTTTCTGTGAACATATTGATTCTGTGGTTATTAGTTATATTCTTTATTGTTCATATATATTTTATATATACCATATATAGTATATATTCCCGCGTATCGCAGCAAAATTAGAAAATAATTTCCCCAACTCCAAAGACTACCTCATTTTTGCAGCCACTGCAAAAAATCCTCGCAGCGCGAGCGGCTGACCGTCATTTCAAACGGGGCAGGAGGGTTGGATTCAATAAGAAGACGCCCCCCCATCTGCTTGGTGATGTTGCTGATGGCCCCTGCCGAGATGATGCAGCTGCGGGAAATCTTGAAGAATATGTCGCGGTCAAGGTCCGCGGCGATTTCATCAAGGGTGGCATCGACTATGTAGCGGCTTCTGGATGTGGTCATCAGGAAATTGTTCTTGTCCTCGGAGTAGAAATATGCGATGTCCGACACTTTGACAGGAATGATCTTGTCGTTGCACCGGACGATGATGCGTTCCTTTCCTGCCGGATTTGCGGCGGAGGATGCGGCCTGCCTTATTTCCTTGAACAGCGCCTCCCAGTCGTGACCCGGTTGCGTCAGCCTTTCCCTGACCCTTGTGACTGCCCTTTTCAGCGCCGCTGGGTCGATGGGCTTGAGCAGGTAATCGACGGAACCCTGCTCAAAGGCCTTGATGGCATAGTTGTCGTAGGCGGTGGTCATAACTACCGATGCGTCGACATTGACCTGCCGGAAGATCTCGAAGCTGTTCCCGTCAGACAGTTCCACATCCATAAAGATGAGGTCCGGCCTGTTTTCCTTCAGCCATCCGACACTTTCCTTGACCGATGATGCCGTGAAGGCAATTTCCAGATCGGGAAAGAGATTCTGCAGATTCCTTACCATTGCCGTCCGGGCCATCTGCTCATCTTCAATAATCATTACTTTCATTTGCCAATCCTTTATGATTCAAACCTCAAGTTTCGCAAGTTCATAATTATCTGTTATCGTGAGGTTTGTGCGTCTTGCGAAACTTCTCCCTACCGCACATTTTCTCATCTACGTTACCCTTCTCCTAAATCCTCCCCGTCCCTTCGGGCTGTTCGCTGCAAAAAGTCCGCTGGACTATTTTGCTTTCCGCTCTCGACCTCAGGAAGAGGACTTACTATCGATGCTAAAGCATCTCCAAACAAGGTGTTTCGCACTTGCGAAACTTAATTTCAAATTCCTTAACTTCCTAACACTGCCGGAAAATTCAGATTGTGGGAAGGTCCACCATAAATTCCTCTCCCGTGTCCGTGACGGTGATGTCCTCACCGGAGATGTCGTTGTACTGCTGGCGCAGGTATTTGAGCCCGGTGCCCGTGGAATTGACTGCCGTCAGTTTCGGGCAGATGTTGTTGCTCACCCTGAGGTGACGTCCGTCCTGAGAGAACACCCTGACGACCAGGGGCTTCTCGCTGCTGATGGAGTTGTGCTTGACGGCATTCTCAATCAGCAGCTGGACCGAGCAGGGTACCACATTCAGATTCATCATCTCTTCCGGAATGTCGGTCCTCACTTCGAAGCCTTCCGGGAAACGGACCTGGAGCAGGTCCACGTACTGGCTGACGAAGTACATCTCGTCCTTGAGCTTGACAAGCATTTCGTCGTCGTTGCGGAGCATATACCTGTACAGGCTGGAGAGCTTGTGGATGTAGGTGCTCGCCTTTTCGTTCTGCCCGTCCACGACAAGGCAGTCCAGCACGTTCAGGGAGTTGAAAAGGAAATGCGGGTTCACCTGCTGGTTCAATCTCATATAGCGGTACTGGGCCTGGTGCCGCTTCTTGATTTCCTTGTG
>JBJEJS010000275.1:0-2111 GCA_051878235.1 Candidatus Cryptobacteroides sp. | reverse complement strand
GGTGGCACCCCACGTAGTGCGTTTCCTGAAACTCTCCCCGGGCAGCATCAATCAGAAGCCGCTTGGAAAATACCGCAAGTGATTTGAAGCATATTCAAAAAAAAGGGAATGTCAGATTTACGGAATCCGACATTCCCTTTTCCATATATATCACAGACGGCCGGTTTTACCTGCCCTTCTCATCCTTCTGGCAGCGGATCGCAAAACCGTGCGCCCTTGAGGAGGTGTGCCTTTCGTTAAATTGGGTCTCGGCCGAGAAATAGGCATATTCAAGCATCACACCCAGGTTGAGCGCCGTCGGGTCAACGCTGTTCGCCCAATAGATTGCGGCGTGCTTGTTGGTGGAACCTGTCCTGTTGCCCCAGGTTGCGTTTGAGCCCCAATGTGCTCCCGCGTATGGCCAGTAGTCATATTTCCCGTCTCCGAGAGAATAGGCAAGAGTGCTGAATGTGGCGGCGAAAGGAGAGTTGGCATTCACCACATCGGAATCCTGCATTGAGGAGCCGTTGGAAATCTCCCAACGCTCAGCCTTGGAGCCGACCTCGTTGAACACCTTCGCGTCAGGCACCCTGTAGCCCTTAGGACAAGGGTCGTAGATTGTCTTGTAGCCTGTTCCCGACTGGTCATACCAGTTGTTGGTGTTGTTGACTCCGCCCCAGAGGTCGGTCCTGTGCTCCTTGTTCTGCCAGTCTCCCCTTGAGTTCACTCCGCCTGAGTTGATATAGCCGTAAATGGTTCCAGGGTGTGCGATTGCAGTAGCAAGGTCCGTGTCCTCGGCGACATATTTCTGATTGTATCTTCCGTCGATTCCTGAATTTGACCACATAAACGGATCCTTCCTGCCCCACTGGAAGAACGCGCCGGCATTGTCAAAGGTCTTCTTTTCCTCAGCGAGCTTGTTGGAATATGTCGCACCGAGATTCCTGTCGAGAAGGACGATGTCAGTTCCCGGATATGCCACATCAGACGGCTCGTCCCCCGTTATGTACTTCATAATCATATAGGACCATATCACATTGTAGTCCTCGTCATACAGAGCCACTGTCGCCCAGCGTCCGGTCTGGTTCTGGTCGTAGGAATAGACGGTGATGGTCCAGTCGCTGCCAACAGTGTTGAGAGGCTGTTCCTCGTATGCGCTGACATCATTCGGCAGGTGGATGAGTTTCCTTGTGCTCATCTCGCTCGAACCTGAGTAGAGACCGTAGTATTTAGGTTTCCTTACCTTTGAGAAGT
The DNA here is from genome assembly GCA_051878235.1 of Candidatus Cryptobacteroides sp. Taxonomy (GTDB): domain Bacteria; phylum Bacteroidota; class Bacteroidia; order Bacteroidales; family UBA932; genus Cryptobacteroides. Next base: position 878 of record JBJEJS010000275.1, on the reverse strand, counting down.
CGCCACGGGCCTTGACATCAATCTTTATCTCGGTATCGCCATCTCCCTTTGCCTTCTGCTCCACGAACCAGGTGTTCTGGGAACCGTATGCCCAACCGTCCACAAGATCCCTCACCTCAACCGGCTCATACCAGTCGCAGTCCACAAGGGAAGTGCTCACATTGTTGATTTCCAATACTGTAAGGCAGCCCTCGGAGAGTTTTCCTCCCTGGACCTTGACAGGAATCGTGACATTCTTGGTGTCGTCTCCCATCTCCACGCTCACATAGACCTCCGTCCCTGTAAGGTCAGCAGGAACTGTCGCGAAATAGAGTTCCTGGGTTCCTGTGAACGGGGCAGGAGTCCTGTATCTCACTCCGACATAATCAGATCCGTTTGCTGCGGTCAGTTCCCCTGTCTGGACATCACAAGTGAGGTCTCCGGAAAGGACTGCCCCCGGAGCGGTGAGTTTCACACCCTTGAGGTTGAGGGAGGAGAATTCCGTAGTGGAGAGGGTGACCTTCACAAATGCGGTCTTCTGGGTGAGGGTGAAGTTCACGCCTTCAGTCTGACCGGCCTTGATTGTGGTCCCGGCATACGCAAGGGCATAATTACCGATGTGGACGCTTGATGAGGCAGACCTCTGCTCCTGGAACTGAGGGATGTTGCGGGTGATTTTCCCTGCGGAATAGTCCAACGCAGTGCCCGGGTAGAGAATAAGCACTTCCTCGTCGCTGTCGACGGAAACGGTATTGTAGGTCTGGAACACACCGCTGGAACGGCCTGCCGAGCCTTCGAAGAGTTCAGCCTGCTCCCCCGCGATCTTTCCTGTGTAAACGACATTGTTTTCTTCGTCAATGGTGGTCTCGCTATCCTTGGACCAGATGGAAATCACATCA
>JBJEJS010000274.1:0-2116 GCA_051878235.1 Candidatus Cryptobacteroides sp. | reverse complement strand
ACAGTCGGGATTATTTTTCTCAAAAGCATATATTATTGGATGTTTTTGCCGTCGATGACAAGGTTCTTCACATTTGAATGGACAAGGTCTTTTCCGCTCTGTGGCATTACCTTGACATTCTCGAGCACGATGTCCTCGGAATAGTTCATCTCTATTCCTGTCAGGCTTGTGACTGTGCAGTCGGAAATGCTGATGTTCCTGACGGGCATTTCAGGGATGCCGTTGAAATACATCGCCCTGCGTGCCCCGTTGCAGACAATGTTGCTGATGTGGATGTCGCGGAACTCAGGAGTGGTCTCGTCAACAGGCATAGCCTCGACTACGGTGACCTTGCTTCCGTCCTCAAGGACCTCCACAGCGGACTTCCCTCCATAATAAAGGTCAAAGAGAAGTGCCTCGGTCACAATGTCCGTCATATATATATTGTCAATGAAGATGTTCTTCACGACACCTCCGCGTCCCCTCTTGCTCTTGAACCTCAGTCCAACATCCGTCCCGAGGAAGCGGCAGTTGCTCACTTTCACATCCTCCACGCCTCCGCTCATTTCGCTGCCCACAACGAAACCGCCGTGACCGTGATAGACTGTGCAGTTGTCCACAATCAGACCTTTGGTCGGAACGCCCCTGAGCCTTCCGTCCTCATCCTTTCCGGACTTGATGCAGATTCCGTCATCACCCACATCGAAAGAGGAGTCAATTATGATTGTGCCCGTGCACGACTCCAGGTCAATGCCGTCACCATTCTGTGAATACCAAGGGTTTCTCACATTCACCCCTTTTACAATCACATTATTGCAGAGAAGAGGATGGATGTTCCAACTCGGGGAGTTCTGGAAGGTGCAGCCTTCAAGCAGGACATTGGTGCAGTTCCTCAGGGAAATCATCACAGGGCGCAGGAAATCCTTGTACGCCTCCAGTTCTTCGATGCCCATTGATTTCGGCGGCACATTCATATCGCTGAACTGCTCGGCAATGTAGTAGGCCTCACTTGGATACCAGCAGTTCTTCTCAGGATTCACGTAGCCGCCCTTTGCGAGCAGGGCCTTCCATTGTGAGGAAGTCAGTTTCGACTTCTTGCACGCCCTCCAGTCCTGTCCGTTGCCGTCGATGACACCTTTCCCCGTGATTGCCACATTGACGGCACCTTCAGCGTGGATAGGGGACTCGCAACGGTAACAGTCAAGACCTTCGAATGAGGTCTCGATGATAGGGTAGAGGTCACGGCTGCTGTCGAAAAGTATCACCGCATTCTCAGTTAGATGCAGTTCTATGTTGCTCTTCAACTCGATAGGTCCGGTGTACCAGATTCCGGCAGGGACGACAAGCCTTCCGCCCCCTCTTTCCGACAGCCAGTCAATGGCATTTGCGAAAGCCTCCGTGTTGAGTTCCGTACCGTTTCCGTTACCTCCGAAATCCGGGAGAACCGCTTCCCTTGAAGGAATTTCAGGACGGGACACGACCTCCATCTCAAACGGAAGGTCTTTGTAAAGATATGCAAATTCGTCTTTGCAGGTTTTGTCTTGATTCACGCAACTGATTGACATCATAGCTGTTGCGCCTACGGCAACCGCCGTCACTAAACAATTGATCTTATCCTTCATTATTGGTTACAGTTTCATACAGGGCGCAAATATAAAACAAATTTTTATATTTCGTGCCCGTGCACGGGAAAAGTTTTGCACAAATTTTCATCAATGCAAAACAAATCAATGTATGACGGTGTGTCTTATAAGATTGCGAGGAGCAGGTTCAGAACTGTCTGAACGGCTGCCTCGTCGTGTCTTTTCCCATAAAAATCAATGCCGTAATCCACAAAATCCTTCTCCCCGCACAGCCTTCCTTCCGTAATGAGTTGGCTCACGACCACTTTCCCTTTTCCCTTTCCGAATCCCACCATCATCACCGGTGTCCTTGTGAGATTCTTTCCTGCGCAACACAATGGTGTGAGGCTGACTGCATTCCCGCTCCTTGAATGTTCATATCCGTTCCTGAGGTCGGTAATCCTCAACGGGGCTTTTGCATTCAGGGACATCGCGAGGGAGGGCGCATCATCAATGAGGAACTGAACCTTCTCACGCAATGCCTTTTCCAGGGCCTTGTCTTTCTGTTCCGTGCT
>JBJEJS010000273.1:0-2126 GCA_051878235.1 Candidatus Cryptobacteroides sp. | reverse complement strand
AGACAATGTCTGGATTGAACTGGCGGGAGACGTGTCTGCCGGCAGGTTGGAGGTCCTGCCGGATGTCGCAGGAGGAAAAATCACTCTCAGGGTCACTCTGAACGGCACGAGGAACTGTGTAGTCAAACCGTTTTTCGTTGTGAGGGATTCTTCCGGAAAAGAGGTGCTCAGGGCAGAGGCCGGCCGTCAGAGACTCCGCTCCGGTGAGCCTCTGCACCTTTGTCTGGATGCGGATGCCGGGGCACTTCAGACCTGGAGCGCCGGTCCGGATGGAAAACCGGTGCTTTATAGTGTTCAGATTCTTTTGGGAGACGAGGTTTTGAAGACTGTCCGTTTCGGTTACAGGGATGTGAAGATACGGGGAAAGGATGTGCTGGTGAACGGGGAGAAGACACATTTCGCTGCGGAGAACATCGCATTCTACCGCACGCTGATAACCTGGGCGGACTGTGTGATGAATCCTGACTGGGTGAGGAATTTCCTCCGCACGGCGATTCACACTTACGGTTTCAATTTCCTGCGTATGCACCTCGGGCACGCCCCCTCATTCTGGTATGACATTGCCGACGAGGAGGGCATAATGATTCAGGACGAATGGTGCTTTATGCACGAGAAAGACCCTCAGGGAGAGAATCTTGCCCAGACTGAGAGGGAATTTGCCGCTTGGGTCGGACAGAACATCAACCATCCGTCAATAATCGGCTGGGATATGGAGAACGAGGGGGATGTGGATTTGTTTGACCTGTCTTCCCGCCTGAGGGAATATGACCCGACAAGAATGTGGTCGGAGGATGATTTCGACACCCAGCACAGATATGAATATTCGGAAAACATAGTTCCCGTGCCTTATTGCGAGCCTTCGGCGGAAAAACCGACCACCGTGCTTGAGTCCTGCCGTCTTTGGGTGAACCAGCGGGGACAACTTGAACCGAGGGAGAATTTCAAGACCAGCCGCACAGCCTCCTCCTGGGGCGTTTACTATTATACAACAGACATCATTGAACAACTGCAGGCTGACATACACGCCGACCAGGGCACATATTTCCGGAGCATTGAGGTCCAGGCCTGGGCTCCTTTCGCCCTTTTAAGCGGAACGGTCAACGGGCATAATTTCTTCAGAGGTGACATCGGAAAAGCTCTTGAACCGCAGAAAAACCTTGAGGTGCTGAAGTCTTTCAACGGCAGGCTTGGGGCATCTTTCCTTATGTTGCAGGCCCGTGAGTGGTACAGGGACAGGGTCTCATACGCCCCTGGCTCGATCTTTTCCAAACCTGTGGTGGTGTGGAACGACAATGGGGAGGAGAAGCCGCTTGATGTCTGCGTGACCCTTGAAGATGAGGAGGGGAAGTGTGCAGGTCGAGAATCCTTTAAAGTCACAGTCCCTCCATACAAGGCATTGACGCTCGACGGAAGTTTTTCCCTCCGTCTCCCGTCCGCTGAGGGAATCTACCTGTTGAGGATTACGGTTTCAGACGGAGACTCGTCATTTGAGGGCCCCTCCCGCCGTCTCTCCGTAGGGCAGAGGCCTCAGGACCTCTCGCTTCCGTTTGAGGGGGCAGTCTGTGTCCTTGACCATTTCCTCCCGGGAATCCCCGAATCCCTGAAGCCTAAAATCATTGAGAGGACATTCCTGAATCCCATAGACCAGATAAGCAAGGGCGGACAGGTGGTGAAATATACAGTCTATGAAAAGGATTCCGCCAAAACTTTCAAGATGGCCCTCGACCCCGACGGAAATGTCCTGTCCCGTGAACTCCTGAAAGACAAATCCTCCGGCTGGCTCAAGCACGCATTCTGATTGGCCATTGGGAAAGAGGGTCAGAATTCCTTGCAGATTTCCAGAATCTCCTCTCCGTATTTTTGGAATTTGGCTTGCCCGAATCCTTTGACGGACAGGAGGTCGGCTTTGGTGTGGGGGATTATTGAGGCGATTGCCATAAGGGTGCTCTGGTGCATTATCGTGTAGGCGGGGGCATTGGCAGCCTTGAACTTTTCTGTGCGCCATTGCTGAAGCCTTTCCCTGAGTTCCTCGTTCACTGTTCCTGGCTCTCCCTCCGCCTTTTCGATTTTCTTCAGCCTGCGTGCGGCCTTTGGCTTTTTGCGGTCCTCAAGGAGGACTGCCGTCT
>JBJEJS010000272.1:0-2136 GCA_051878235.1 Candidatus Cryptobacteroides sp. | reverse complement strand
GGAATTCTCGGATGTGTATTTCCAGAGCGAGAACGACCTGCAGGCTTTCGAGGATCTCCTCACCCTGAACGGATATTCAAAGAACGGGGCGACAGGAAGCGCCCTGGATTATTTCAACGACCAGTTCAAGGGATTCTTTGAATTTGACTTCGACGTGGCGGGCCCCATCCGCCTGTCAAAGAAAAGGAGTTACTACGGAGGCAATGACAGCGATGGTTATGACGAGCACCCTGAGGAAATGATTGATGAGGCGTGCCGTCTCGCCTACGGGAGCGGAGTCGATTTCTCCCTTTACGACAATGACAATGACGGATTTGTGGACAATGTCTTCGTGTTTTTTGCAGGAGAGGACGAGGCGGACCTGTATTCTGACGAGGAGTGCATCTGGTCCCACGCGTGGTATCTCTACAGAGGTGCGGGAATCAACGCGGAATACAACGGGAAAAAGATTGACAGTTATGCCTGCACATCAGAACTGACCTGGATTTCCGAGACCAAGAAGGTGCTTGCCGGAATAGGGACTTTCTGCCACGAGTACAGCCACACATTCGGTCTGCCGGACTTCTATGACACGGACTACGGCGGAAGCCTTGCCACGGACGACGACCCTTACATATCAATGGCGGCGGGGCTGTGGATTTTCACGGCCCTGATGGACGGAGGCAACCAGAACAACAACAGCAACACCCCTCCATATTACAACTGCATCGAAAGGGAGTATCTCGGGATGTCCGAACCGGAAATTCTGACAGCCGGGGAGCACACCCTTGAACCGGTGCACCTGAACGGGAAGTGCTACAGAATCGACACCGAGGACCCTGACGAGTATTTCCTCCTTGAATGCCGCAGCAACAGCGGATGGGACAAATACATCAACGAGCGTTCGACAACCAATTTCAATAAGTGCAGGGGGTTGCTGCTCTACCATATAGACAAGTCCAAGTCCAGAAGTTACCCGTCAGAAGAACATGAAAAGAACCTCACACCATACGAAAGATGGGAAGTGTACAACGAACTGAATGCCAATCCTGACCATCAATGCGCCGACCTCATTGAAGCCGACGGGCGTGCAGACAAGTTGCCGAATATGAACTATCTTATCTCACAGATTAAGGATTTGAGCGGGATGTACTACCCCAACGGAGGCACAGCCATCCCCAATGCCGTGCTGACATCCTGGAACGGAAAGGAAACCGGGTACAGCATCACTGACATAACGATGGACGGCGACAATGTCCGTTTCAAGGTGAGCATAGGTGCGAGCGCGATAAATATGGCCGCCGACACATTCCAGAACGAGGCGATAATATCCTGGGGCTCGACAGACCCGTCAATCTCCGAAGAGGCATCCGTCACCCTGAGCGGCCCCGGGAAGAACGAGGCCTTCAAGGTCACCCCTTACGAAGAAGGGAAATATGCCATCACCCTGACAGGGCTCACCCCATCCTCAAAATACACCCTGACCGTGAAACTGTCGGATGAAGAGACGGCGTTAAGCCAGGAGATGTCCTTCACGACAGCCGCGATGGCAAAGGATTATGCCTATCCTTATATATACCTGACCTCCGTGAAACAGAAAAATATGAACGGGACATTTCAGGAAGGAGCCAAACTTCCTCTGAAACTGTTCAACGCAGGAAAGGCCGAAGGAATAACCTGGACGTTTGACGGTAAGGAAATCGCCGTCGGGGCGGACGGTTATTATACCTTGAATTCAAGCGGAATCCTCAGGGCGGTCGCGGATTATGGGGACGGTACGACGGACATAATTGAAAGGGAACTTATAGTAAAGTGAATTTATGAAAAAGACATATATCATAAGTGCCGTCCTCGGGCTGTTTCTTGCCGCAGGATGCGTGGATAATTCGATGAAGCAGGATGAATTTGTCAGTACCGCAGACGGAATCTCGCTGACAATCAACGGAAAGACCGTAATGTCGTACCAAAGCGGCAAACACCAGTGCGGATTCAACGACAAGGATGCGACCTTCAGGATATCCGACGACAATTTCTCGAATTTCTTCGTCGTTGACTGCAAAGGGAAGGTCCCTGGAGAAGTCGGGGAAACCATAGAGGCTTCGCTCACCTACACCACAGACAACGATATCCTGACCAAATCCTGCCAGTTCACCGTGG
>JBJEJS010000271.1:0-2139 GCA_051878235.1 Candidatus Cryptobacteroides sp. | reverse complement strand
TCAACATCTGCTCAATGATGTCAGAACTCGGCCGTGAGACAGTTTCCGCATACGCTGCCGCAAAGGGCGGACTCAAGATGCTCACCCGCAACATCGCATCAGAGTACGGCGAGTACAACATCCAGTGCAACGGTATCGGGCCGGGCTACATCGCAACTCCTCAGACAGCCCCTCTTCGTGAGCGTCAGGCAGACGGCAGCCGCCATCCGTTCGACTCATTCATCGTGGCAAAGACTCCTGCTGCACGCTGGGGCACACCTGAAGACCTGATGGGACCAGCAGTGTTCCTCGCCTCAGACGCTTCGAACTTCGTCAATGGACATGTCCTCTATGTTGACGGCGGTATCCTTGCATACATCGGAAAGCAGCCTCAATAATGGATATGAGAACAAGCATCATAACTATGGCAGCGGTCGCAACGACTGCTGCCGTTTTGGTTTCCTGCAACTGCGGGCAGAAAATCATTGTCAGCAACGATACGGAAATCTCCAGAAGCGGAGAGACAATAGAACTTGAACTCGGTGACATCAAGGGAGTGACCGCAGAAAACGCTGTCGTAACCGATGCCTCAGGGGCACAGGTCCCGTCGCAGATCTACACAGACGCAGAAGGAAGGACCCTCCTTCTTTTCCAGGCTGATGTGAACGCAGGAGAGACAGTCGAATACAATGTGGCACCAGGGGAAAGGGCCGAGTTCGGGACACGCGCCTACAGCAGGTATGTTCCTGAAAGGGTTGACGACTATGCCTGGGAGAACGACCTCGTGGCAGGAAGGATCTACGGTCCTGCACTGTCAAGCCCGCGCACATTCGGATGCGACATCTGGCTCAAATGCACAGACCGCCTCGTGATTGACGACTGGTTCAAGAAGATGGACTATCACCACAACTACGGTGAGGGTATGGACTGCTACAAGGTGGCAAACACCCTCGGAGGCGGAGCGATTGCCCCGTACTCCGGAGAGCAGATCATCATAGGTGACAACTACGCCACCCAGCAGCACATCTGTGACGGTCCTGTACGCACGGAGGCTGTCTTCACCTACGACGCCATCGATGTTGACGGAAGACCTGTCACCGTGACAAGGACAATCTCACTTGACGCAGGCAGCAGATTCGTGAAATCCGTAATGACCTTCAATTTCGAAGGGGAAGGGCTTCCTGTAGTCCTCGGTGCGGTCCTCCATAATGTGCTCGGTCGCGAGGACGGCTCGAATTTCATAGCATTCACCGAGAAGGCTTCCGATTCATCCGACCCTGACAGGGACGGCAACATCTCCGTCGGGCTTGTCCTCGGCGCTGAAGCCGCAGGGACAGGCACATTGGATTCCCACGCTGTAATTTACGCAACGGCACTTCCGGGACAGCCTATGACATCGTGGGCAGGCTCAGGATGGAGCCAGGGCGGAGTTGAGTCACAGGAAGCCTGGGCACAGGAAGTGAAAGACTTCGCATACGCCCAGGCAAATCCTCTTAAAGTCACCGTGAAGTAGCCGGTGTCACTCCATCAGTTTCTTAGAAACTGTTTTGGAATGTTTGCCGCAGTTATTTATAGGGATTTTTCGAGACAGTTTCAATTGCTGAAGAGGGAGCATAGCCGAAGTTATGTAACCGATGAAGCAGAAGAAAATGACCGGAAAAGCACATAAAGAACAAGAGTAAATATTTCAAAACAATTTCTTATACTTGAAGCGTTTCGGCTCATCATTTCCGAGACGCTTCTTTTTGTTCTCCTCGTACTCAGAATAGGTCCCTTCAAAGAAATACACCTGCGAGTCACCCTCAAAGGCAAGGATATGGGTGGCGATACGGTCAAGGAACCACCTGTCGTGCGAGATTACCACGGCACAGCCCGCAAAATTCTCCAGACCCTCCTCAAGTGCCCTGATGGTGTTCACATCCACATCATTGGTCGGCTCGTCAAGAAGGAGCACATTGCCCTCGTCCTTCAGGGTCAGGGCAAGATGAAGCCTGTTGCGCTCACCTCCTGAAAGGATTCCGCAGAGTTTCTCCTGGTCAGCCCCTGTGAAATTGAAGCGTGAGACATAGGCACGGGCATTGACCTCGCGGTTTCCGAGCCTGATGAAATCGGAATCCCCCGCAACAGTCTGATATACTGTCCTGTCAGGGTCGATGCTCT
>JBJEJS010000270.1:0-2153 GCA_051878235.1 Candidatus Cryptobacteroides sp. | reverse complement strand
ATAAAACAGATTTAGAAATGAACTGCAAAACTATATACAAATTTTTCTGGAACGCAGCAACGGGGGCTCTTGGGATGCAGGTTTTTCTCTTTTTTGATGTTTTTTCTTTTTTCTTATGTTTTTGGGGAGGACAGATATAGTTCAGTCGAGAATCACCTTACAGACAAAAGTGGCCGGACCGGTCAGCCAGACATCCTTTGCCCCGTCAGCAGTAGGAATGAAATCAACGGAAAGGGAATCTTTAAGGGCACGGATCTTCACATTGACTCTCCCTGCAACAGGAGAAGACTCCGAAACGGCAGAGTCCGGAAGAATGTGGCGGAGATGCCAGAAGATGATGGCTGAGGCTGTGATTCCGGTGCCGCAGGCAAAAGTCTCGTCTTCGACACCTTTCTCGTAAGTCCTCACATTGAGAACATCGCCGGAAGGCTCAATGAAATTCACATTCGTTCCTATCGGGGCAAATTCCTCCATATAACGGATGCGGCGTCCCTCTCCCACGACATCGTACCCGGCAAGATTTGTGACTGGCTTCACAAAATGCCTTGTGCCTGTGTCAAGAAAGAAACCGGAAATCTCTGTGTAAGGAATCATCCCGCTGACATCCTTCATCTTTAGCCTGACGGTCTTTGCCTTTCCCCTGTCGATGAGGACATCCGCGCTATGCGGACCGTCGGCGGCAACAAAGTCAAAATGCGTTATGCCAAGGTCTGCGGCAAAGGCGACAATGCATCTTCCCCCGTTTCCGCACATCATTCCTCCTGAGCCGTCTGAATTGAAATATACCATACGGAAATCAGGGGCATTCCCACAATCGGCACTGTCCGCTGCCGTGACATTCTCAAGCAGCATCAGTCCGTCCGCGCCGACACCATAACGCCTGTCACACAAAGAGGAGACCGCAACGCGATGCTCGGACACATTCCCTGTAAGGGGATCCGTCTGATGGCATACAAGCGTCCCGTCTTCAACGGATATATGTGAGTCGCGGTTGTCCGCAATCAGGAAATCATTCCCGGCACCTTGGTATTTGTACAGTTCCATATTGATCGTTTTTCAGTGGTTCATCGCAAATCGGTGACAATCCAGTCCGCGGAAAAAGACGGCGGGGTGAAAACGGGATTGTCCTGAGGCTCCCCGACAGTCAGCCCCGAAATGAAGAAGGTTGCCGAGACATTGTCTTTCAGAGACATTCTCCCTCCAAGCAGTTCCACACCATTGGAATCGAAGAAAAGTTCAAGGGAGTCCATATCAGACTTCGACAGGGGCTTCAGCACGAACATCCGCGAGGGTTGTGAGGAGAATGTTCCGGAATTGGGTCTGGCATCCCAGGAGAAATGTCCTGAGAGGTCCGCAAGGATGAGCGCAGGATTCACAAGGACATCCTTTGAGGATGTTTCAATTACCACCTCCTTTGATGCGTTGTCCGCAGTCCAGACTGAAATGCCGTCACACCAGACTTCAAGGCCGCTGCCCTGAAGATGGTACGCCCCGCCCTGCATCAGGACTGACCCGTCACCTGTCACTTTTCCCGATGAGGAGGATGCCTCTATCACAAAGGAATATCTGAATGACACACATCCGGAGGCAATCCGTGATGCGAATGAGGTCACCGCATCGGTCTGCGGATGAAGTCCGGAAGCAGGACCTGCAAATGGAACATCAACGGAAGACGCCTGACTGCCGGCAGAAACCTGACAGACGGAAGATACCGCCAGGAGGATGCAGAGCAACCGTTTCATAATCACTGCGGCATAAACGCATCCAGAATTCCACGGAGTTCCTCAAGGTCTTTGACAAGGACCTGGCGAGGTTTGGAGCCCTCCTGAGGTCCGACAATGCCTGCCGCCTCCAGTTGGTCCATCACACGGCCCGCCCTTGCGAATCCCATTCCGAGTTTCCGCTGGAGAGTCGATGTCGAGCCTTTCTGGTCAATCACCACCATCTCCGCGGCCGTCCTGAACGACTCATCAAGATTGGACATATCAATCAATCCCTGGCCTTCATCCCCACCCTCTCCTGAATCAGGAGAAGGAAGATAATAAGGCGTGTTGTAGCATTGCCTGTAGCCTGTCTGGCTGCCGATGAAATCCGTTATCCTGCAGATTTCGTCCATCTCTATCAAGGCGCACTGGACCCTTTCCATCTCCACT
>JBJEJS010000269.1:0-2154 GCA_051878235.1 Candidatus Cryptobacteroides sp. | reverse complement strand
ATTCTGGCTTAATGACGGAACATCTACCACGGATGTCCAGGTTTATGGCTCGACTGAAGAGTCCAGAAAAGCCTATCCTGACCTTGAAGTCGGTGATTATGTGAAATTTACCGGTACCTGGTCTTCATACAAGAACTTCGAAAATGTTGAGATAATCAAGATGGAGAAGTCTCTTATAAAGGCTGTGACTACATACTTTGGAGTTCCAAAACAGGGTATGGAGATAGCGATACGGATAGCATACAAAGGTGATGGGGTGTTCCCTAAAATTCCTTCTGATTGTGACTGGATTGTTTATGACCATATGGAGTACACTCCGGGCATTCCAAGCAAACTTGTTCCTTCCCCTGCGGACACGGCAAAAGTTTTCTTCACAGTCCTGCCGAATGAGGATGATGCAAGGGAGTGCAAGGTGTCGTTCACATCCTATTCAACCAACGACAAAAAAGAAGTCATCTCGTCTGAGGCATTCTGTACTGTGTCACAGAAATCAGGTCTGGCTTATTTTGAGGAGCCGTTTACTGCTGAGCCGTACAAATTTACTGCAAACGATGTCACATTGACAGGCGGACTGACATATGTTTGGAAATTCGATGCGACTAACAAATATATGAAGGCATCGGCCTATAAGAGTGGCAACAAGGAGTCAAAGTCCCTTTTGGAGTCTGCGGAAATAGACCTGACGGATGCAGAGTCGGCAACACTCACTTTCGAGCATGCCATAAATTATTTCAGTGATAATGATCCTAAGACTCTTCTGACAGTTCTTGCTAGAAAAGTCGGAGACACGGAATGGAAGACTCTTGAGGGAGTCAACTATCCGGAAACCCAGGGCTGGACATTTGTGGAATCAGGAGCAATCGATCTTTCTTCTTTCAAGAAATCAAAAATACAGATTGCCTTCTGTTACACCAGTACAACCAGTTGTGCACCGACCTGGGAGATCAGGAAAGTAGCTGTGAAATAGTGCTTGCCTCACTCAAAAACCTAAAAACGGGGACCGCATCCAAGCGGCCCCCGTTTTTGGTTGTCATTCCCGTCTCGTGAAATTCATTCGGCACGAGCAACGTACATAGAGACCTTTGCAGTGTCATCTGGCGTTCCGAATGCGGCAAAATTCTCCTCATTGGGCACTTGAGACGGCAATAGGCAGCATCCTGCAGCCCTTGGCGGTGCCGAATGAATTTCACGGACCTAGATGTGTTCCTATTTGACGCAGATGCCCGGTCGGGCCGGGCATCACAGAACGGTGTAAACCGGGTATCTGCGGGAATGACATCCTGTCACTGACTCCCAGGTGTGGATTTTTGCACGAAATTACCCGTTTTTTGCCAGTTATTATGTGGTTTGCATAAATATAATTCATTGTTACTCAGTGTGTTGGTAAATATTATGTAAATTATTCCGGTCAGAATTTCTGTAAACGGATAGTCCTTCGGAACTTTGCATCAACCAAAAACTGAAGATTTATGATTTACAAGAACAAGTATGTCTCATTGCTGAGTGATGCCGGTTTCAAGGCGGTCTATGCCGATCCGAGGAACAAGTCCCTTCTTATTGACCTGATTAATGAACTCCTGCCTCCACAGGCAAATGTTGAGGACATCGTCGAGTACTGCGACAGGGAGCAGCTGGCGGAGACGGTCGATTCAAAGCGTCCTGTGCTGGATTTGATTTGCCGTGGGAAGACAGGGGAGACATTTGTGGTTGAATTGCAGAAGCGCTATTATGAGGATTATTTCCAGCGGATGGTCTATTACGGTGCGGGAGCCTATCACAATCCGCTGAAAAAGGGCGAGGGCTATTTCCAACTGAAGCCGGTGTATGTCATCAGCATCCTGGACCACACCTTGAAACACGAGGATGAGAGCCAGTGGGACAGCGACCACATCATCTCGCATTACGAATTTATGGAGACCCGCACGAAGGAGTTGAAAAACTCGACAATTTCAATTACATTTGAGCAAAGCTCATATAAACGCTTGGTCTCGGCATAGTCAAAATAAATTTTGCCTCTGCTCTCGACTTTAGCTATATTTGCGGAAATGCCTCGTTTCAGGAAGAAGAGGGGCGAATGTGTGACCTACAGGGATATGCTTTTCCAAGTGTTCAGGGACGGGAGGCAGTGGGAAAGCATTCCGGAGGAGTTCAGGA
>JBJEJS010000268.1:0-10857 GCA_051878235.1 Candidatus Cryptobacteroides sp. | reverse complement strand
GTGATGGAGGGGTCCTTCGGCAGTTTGGGGAGACTCTGTGCGGCTGCTCCGTATGGGAGGAGCAGGACCAGGGCGGGAAGCAACAATTTTACAAATATTTTCATCTTATCGTCAGTTCGTATGTATCGGGTGGCAAAAATAAAATATTTTTTCCTATTTTTGCATTTCGTGCGTTTACGGAAGATATATCTCATATTTGCGGAATATTATATATGTTTAATTATAAATAGTTTCATAATGAAAAGAATCATTATTATCGCAATGGCCGTCCTCTTTGCCGCAGCCGCCGCTTCGGCCCAGGATATGGCGCAGGCAACGGAGACCTACAATAATGGTGCTATGGCTCTCCAGATGGGTGACAACACTGCCGCTTTGACGGCTTTCCAGTCAGCTCTTGAGCAGGCTTCAGCCTGTGGTGATGAAGGTGCGGACATCGTCAACAACTGCAAGGACATCATTCCTAAGATTGTCTTCGCCATCGGAAAGGATTATGCTCAGGCAAAGGATTTCGACAATGCCGTTCCGCAGATAAGGAAGGCGATAGAGGTAGCCAATGAGTACGGGAATGCGGATGTCGCAAAGGATGCCGCCGAACTTCTTCCTCAACTTTTTATGCAGAAAGGCAATGCCCTTCTCCGCACAAAGGACTTCGCGGGTGCCGCTGAGGCCTACAGGGAGGTTGTCGCCACTGACGCTGAGAACGGAAGGGCATATCTGATGCTCGGACAGGCTCTCGAAGGGGCAGGCTCCGCCGCTGATGCCGAGGCTGCATATCTGCAGGCATCTGAACTCGGGGAGAAGGCTGACGCCGACAAGAAACTTTCAGGAATGTATGTGAAGGTCGCCGCCGCTAACCTCAAGGCCAAGAAATATGATGAGGCTGTTTCCGCCGCCCTCAAGTCCAACGGTTTCCTTGAGAATGCGACAGCCTACAAGGTTGCGGGTACTGCCGCTTCACAGTTGAAGAAGAACGCCGAGGCTGTGACATATCTTGAGAAATATCTTTCCCTTTCGCCTAACGCAAAGGATGCCAACCAGATGTGCTACACCATCGCTGCTCTTTCACAGCAACTCGGCGACAAGGCTAAGGCCAAGGAGTACTATCAGAAGATCGTCACCGACCCTAAATTCGGTGAGACTGCAAAGCAGCAGCTCCAGACTCTTTAGGAATCCTTATAGCGGGTTTCCCGGACCACTGGAATTACTGGTGAAAGATGCGTGAGTTGGAACTCCTTGCTCCGGCAAGAAATGCTGACATCGGCATCGCGGCAATAGACTGCGGTGCCGATGCGGTCTATATTGCAGGCCCGAAGTTCGGTGCGAGGCAGGCTGCGGGGAACGGGATTGCTGACATAGAAAGGCTTTGCTCCTACGCCCACCGTTTCGGGGCAAGGATCTTCGTGACCCTGAACACCATTATCTATGAGGATGAACTGGAGCAGGCACGGAGGATGCTTGAGCAGGTCGTCCAGGCAGGTGCTGATGCGGTGATAGTGCAGGACCTGGCGATGATTCCTCTGGCTGTGGGGCTCGGTGTGCCGCTGCACGCTTCCACACAGTGCGCAGTCAGGACTCCAGAAAAGGCCCGATGGCTGGAGAGCCTCGGGTTTTCCCGCCTGATTCTGGAAAGGGAACTTCCGGTCGGGACGGTGAGGAGAATCGCCTCCGCAGTCTCCTGTGAGGTGGAGTGTTTCGTGCACGGCGCGCTCTGCGTCTGCTACAGCGGGCAATGCTACCTGTCGGAGCACATCGCGGGACGGAGCGCAAACAGGGGAGCCTGCATCCAGGCCTGCCGGTCACGCTATGACCTTGCGGATGCCTCAGGGCGGATTCTTGTGCGTGACAAGGCCCTGCTGTCGCTCAAGGACCTAAATCTTCTGGGGAGAATCCCTGAGTTGGCGTCTGCGGGAGTCACATCTTTCAAGATTGAGGGGAGGCTCAAGAATGAGTCTTATGTGAGGAACATTGTGTCGGCATATTCGGATGCCCTTGACAGATTCATCGCGGGGGATGCGGAAGGGAAGTGGCGCAGGGCTTCTTTCGGGAGTGTCACCGGAAATTTCACCCCGTCTGTCGAAAAGACTTTCAACAGGGGCTACACCGAGTTGTTCTTTGACGCGCGCAGGTCGCAGTGGTCCTCGATGGATGCCGCGAAATCGATGGGCGAGGAAATCGGGACTGTCACTTCCCTCAGCAGGAAGAAGGATTCCTTCAGGGTGCGTCCTGCGGAAGGGCGTGAGGGGCTTGTCCTGAGCAACGGCGACGGCTTGTCCTTTGTCAGCCGTGGCGGGGATGTGCTCGGGGTGCGTGCCGATGTGTGCCACGGAGAGGAAGTCAGGTGCAAGCCCACTTTGGAACTCTTTGAGGGGGCCCGCCTTTACCGTAATTATGACAGGGCTTTTGAAAAGGCTCTTGAGTCCCGCCCTTCGGTCAGGCTTCTGTCTGTGGATGTCAGCGTGGAAATTTCCGGGGATGTCCTCAGGGTGAGGGCTGTCACCGAGGACGGAAGGGAGGCCGTGCGGGAAGTCCCTGCGGGAGAGCCTGCACAGAACGGCGAAAGGATGAAAGGCCTTTTCATTGCGCAACTCTCCAAGGTCAGCGGGATATACTCTTTCCGATGCTCCTCCATATCGGACAACGGCCTGCCTTTCCTCCAGGTCTCCGCAATCAATGAAATCAGGCGGAGCCTCGTGGCGGATCTGGACGGGATGCCTTTCCGTGCACTGGAGATGTATGCCGCTCCGCTGAAGTCCCTTGAGGACCTCTCAAACCTCAAGAAAGGGCCTCTTTCCGATGCCCGTGAGCCGCTGCGGTCCTCATCGGACTACAGGGACAACATCTCAAATTCCCTCGCACGGCAGGTCTATGCCGCTGTAGGGGTCACTCCCGGGGAGCAGGCCTACGAACTGACCCACCGCAAAGGTGCCGAACTGATGCGCTCCAAATACTGTGTCAGGCACGAACTGGGACTTTGCCCCAGGCAGGCATCGGATATGGTCTCCCCAGGCAGGAAGGCCGCCGAGGACCTCTATCTCCTGAACAACGGCCGCCGCCTCACCCTCCATTTCGACTGCGCCTCCTGCGAGATGACCGTCACGGGCGACTGAGAAACTTCCTACAGTCTCCCTGCACGCCTCTCAAGGTCGTTCTCCAGAAGGGAAGCGTCCTTTTCGGGGAGGATTCCGTCTTCGGCAAGAAGTTTTATTGTGCGCCGCTCGTTGCACAGGAGCATACGGGATGCCTTGCGGGTGGTCGCCTGACGGAATGTCTCCGGATAGTCCTCCGACAGGGTTTTCAGGTAGCCCTCCATCCGGGCGACATTCTCTTGTATCTCATCGGACAGGACCTTGAAAATCTCATCCCATTCAGTCTCCCGCAGACAAGATTCCGCGAAAGCCTCCGACTTCCTGAAATCCTCGATCTCCTCGATGGAATCCCTCTGTGCGGCCAGAAATCCCCTCCCGAGGTCACACAGCCTTATCACCCGTTTCCTTATCCGCGAGGAGCACAATTCCTCCAATTTCTTGTGTCCTTTTATGTATTTCAGCAGGGCGGAATCCTCGAACTTCCTGAAGACCAACTGCCTCTCGGAAAGCGGCAGGGCACCGTCGCTGTCGAAATGCCTCTCCTGTGAATTGATAAGCAGGCGGAAAGTCCCCACAGAGATGTTCCCTTCGGCATACAATGCCCTGATTACCTGCGCCTCTGTCCCGTAGAGCCTCATCCGCACATTCCTGAGCATATCCTCACGGCCGCACCCGGAGATGTCAGGAGCGGTCTCCTCAGGCGGGAGGAAATTCCGCACCTTGTCCCAGTCCGCCCCCGCAAGGGCATCCCTGTGCATAATCTTCTCGAAATATTTCCGTGAGGAGTCATTCACCCGTTTCCTTATGCCGTAGTCCACAAAATTCTGGGCCACAGGCACTTCCGTAAGCCCCATCTTCTCAAGCAGTTTCCTGATGGTCGTCGCGTTCACCGTCAGGGTCAGGGTCACAATCCCTGCGGTCATCAGAAGTATCTGCTCCCTGACAGGCTCGGGAATGGTCAGCGTGTAGGAAACAAGCAGGGCAAGGGACAGCCCGAGAGCCCCCCGAAGCCCTCCCCAACCGAGGATGATGGCCTCCCTGCGGGTCAGGCCGTAGCCGCACCTCTTCATAATCGGATAGAAGAGGAAAATCACGCCCGTCCTGATGATGTTCACCCCGAGATACACTCCCACAGTCACCAGAAGGCTCACCGGAGTGATGTCAACCTGCGAGGCGATTATGATACCCACAATAATGAAAACCAATGTGTTGGCAATGTATGCCGCCAATTCCCAAAACCTCTCCGTGAACTCGCTTGACTTTGGGCTGAATGTGATTTTTCCGTGATATGTCATTGCCAGTCCGAAAGCCACCAGGGCTATGACCCCCGAAAGATGCAGGAACTCCTGTGCCAGCAGGAAAGTCAGATATGCCGAGATGATGATGACGCTGTTCTGCACCGTCGTGTCGCCTTTCACCTTGGAAATGAACCAGATGGCAATCCAGGCAATCGCATATCCGAGCAATGCTCCTCCCGCCACCACAAAGGCGAACTCCGCCAAAGGCGAGGAGAAGACAGGATGCGACCCTGAAAAAGTCCCGAAGAAAAGCATAAACAGCACGATGCCCGTCCCGTCGTTCAGCAGGGACTCCGCATCGACCAGGGTGGAGAACCTTTTGCTGGTGTTCAACTCCTTCAGCAGCGCAACCACAGCCACAGGGTCCGTCGCGCTGACCAGAGCCCCGAACATCAGCGCGAAAGTCCAGTTCCAGGAAGAGTAGTCAGGTACGAAATATGCAATCCCCATCATCAGCGCGGCGACAAGAAACATCGACACCACTACGCCCGGGACGGCAAGAATCGAGGAATTGACGAAAGTCTTGCGGAAAGTGTGCAGGTCAATCTCGTATGCCGCGTCAAAAATGAGCACAGGCAGGAAGATATATAATATAAGGTCCGGATTTATCTCCCCGACGGCGCGCACCGATTCATTGAGCAGTCCCCACGACGGAAGCAGCGAAGCGCGGTTCAACGCCCCGACGAGAAGTCCGAAACAGAAAAGTCCGACGGTATATGGAAACTTGCTGCGCCGAAGGGCGAATTTAAGGACGGCTCCCACCAGCAGGGCGACGACGACAAAGGCAACAGGAGCCAAGGCATATTCGTTTTCCATTATATTATTGTTGTTTACGGAATATAATAACGGTATATATGAGACTGAAAAAACATACGAAGATAAGGAAAAATGAAATATATTGAATCTCCGTGATAAAAGAATGTTAAAACATTGGAGATAGGTTGTATTGTGTGGAATATTATTTATATTTGCAGGATGTTTTGTGTAGGCAAGTAAATATTTATTATTAAAATAACATCAATTGCTATCATTATGAAATTGAGAAATTTGTTTTTGTGTGCTTTTGCAGCCGCAGTGACATTGGTCGGTTGTAACAAGGAAAATGGGGAGGAACAGACAGGCTCCCTTGACATCACACTGAGTACTGAAACATTGGAATTCGATGCTGCTAAATCTTCCAAGACTGTGGAAGTGACTGCAGGACGCGAGTGGAAAGCCACTTACGATGTGCCGGAAGGCGGTGCCTGGTTCAGCGTCAGCCCTGAAAGCGCAAAGGGAAACCAGACCGTTGAAATCGGCGTGTCGGAAAACACCGGATATGACAGGTCTGCGGAGATCAAATTCTCCAACGGTCTGAAGAGCAAGACCCTGAAGATTTCCCAGAAAGGAACTTCCGCATTCACCACCATTGCTGAGGTGAGGGCTATGTACCAGGGCTCGATTGTCAATGTCGCAGACGGTATAAAGGTCAAGGGCGTTGTGATTTCAAACAAGGATCTGAACAACCTCACATCCACCAAGAGCCTTTATGTCCAGGATGCGACTGCCGGAATAAATTTCTTTTGTTCTGCAGCCCATTCGTTCGCATTCGGTGACGAGGTTGTCTTCGACCTCTCCGGTGCGGAACTCACTTCTTACAACGGCCTGGTTGAAATCAATGGCTATGATGCTTCCAAGGCGGAGAAGGTAGGGACTTCAACTCCTGAGGCAAAGACAGTGGCCTTTGAAGATTTTATGGATGACAAGTATCAGGGACAGTATGTCGCAATCGAAAACTGCCAGGTGGCTGACAAGGACCTTGAGAATAAATGGTATTCTTCAACTGCCCACACTTCAATCACAATTGACAGTAAGAGCGGTCAGTCTTTTGTCGTGTACACTTCAAAATATGCCACTACCCTTGATGAGACTGTTCCTCAGGGCTCGGGCACAATCAAAGGTATCGCAAGCATAAATGGCAGCACCCTTCAGTTGATTCTCACCAGTAAATCCGACTATGCAGGTCTGACAGGAGAGCGTTTCGAGGGCCCGGATGCGGCTGAACTCTCCATCGCCAAGGTATTCGAGACTCCTCTGTCCACTTCCGTAAAAGTCAAGGGCTCTGTCGTTGCCGTAGCGACAAAATCCATAGTGATAAATGACGGAGGTGACAAGAACCTGTATGTCTATATAAATGCCGCGCATACCTGGAAAGTGGGCGATGCTGTCACTGTTGAGGGCACAGTCGCTGCATACGGAAAATCAGGAGAGGGCTACACCCAACTTATCCAGTTGTCCGGACCGGTCATCACTGCCTACGACGGGACAGTCACTCCGAAGTCCGAGACCGCTGCGGAACTGACTCCGGAGCAGATTGACGCTCCTTATACCAATGCCTCATCCCCTAAGGTCAAGGTGAATGCTATGGTAGTGGTCAACGGAAACTACAAGAATCTTGAGTTCGGTGGAAGTGTACAAGGTACTTATGTCGCATCATCTTTTGACGGAGAGTTTACAGAAGGCAGAGTATTGGAAATCACAGGTTACTATACCGGAGTCAACACAGCCGGATATATATCGATTCTCCCTGTCGAGGTGAAGGAAAGTTCTGTTCCTTTCTTCGGGGTTCCGGACCAGAGCCTGAGCGTGGCCGCTTCTGCGACTTCCGCCACATTCAAAGTGACCGGAAATGTGGCCTGGACGGCATCTTCAAGCAACGCCAATTTCAAGGTTGAGCCTGCAAGCGGGAACGGGGCCGCTGAAGTGACTGTCACTTTCCCTGCCAACACCAACACTGAAAATGAGGTTACTGCCAGCATCACCGTTTCAACCACCGCCAATGTGCCAACCAAGTCATATACTGTCACAATAACTCAGGCGAAGGCTTTAGCATCTGATGCAAAAGTGTATACGAGAGTAACAGATGCGTCAACATTGGCAGCAGGTGATATCTTGCTCCTTGTTTGTGAGACAAAAAATACCGTGGCAGGAGCGATGGGAACTTATGCATATCTTACAAGTAAGACAATTACCATAACAGATGGAATAATTGATCCGAATGATGTTGAATCAGCAGGAGCTATTCAGATTACACTTGGAGGAGAAAAAGGTGCGTGGACTCTGACTACTTCTGAAGGAACGATTGGAACTACTGCTGCAAGGAAGATGGCTTTAAATAGTGGAACGACCACCTGGACTATCGACATAACAGATGGTGTAACAAAAATTACATCTACAGAAACAACTTATGGATGGATTCAGTTTAATGCTAGTAGCCCTCGCTTCCTGAACTATTCAAGTGCTCAGACTGCAATACAGATATACCGTCTGGGAAAATAATATATCTTTGACAATTCTAACGGGCTGTCCGGCTCATCTGGGCAGCCCGTTTGTGTCTGAAACAAGTTTTCAATATACCAATGTTAAACCTGAAAAACAACATCCTCTCCGCCATTTTCCTTGTGACGATGTTTTCCGTTGCCTCCTGCAACATTATCGACATCAAGACGGTGCAGGGATGCTCCCTCTCGATTTCCAATCCCAATCCCGAAGGTGTCAAAGGCACCCAGAACCTGAAGGTGCAGGCTGTGGGGGAATGGGTCCTGTATCTAGTCTTCGAGGAGGATGAGGAACCGTGGGCTTTCCTTGACACGGAATCCGGGACAGGCAGCAAAAACAATATATTCCTGACTTACGACGCGAACTATTCGGAGATTTCGAGAACTGTAACCGCCGTCCTCGAAAACGGGGAAATTTCCGCAAGTTGCACAATGACCCAGAAACCATCCGCCTCGGGCGGCGGAGGAAGCCTGAGCACTCCTGAAAAGATTGTGGCAGACCCGATTCCGGGATGGCTTGAACTCCCTGCAATCAACGACAGGGAGTTGTATTTCCTTACCCACGAACAGACAATAGTTTCGACTCCTATCAGAAGTTGGTCATATCTCTGGGACACCGAGGCTCTTGTGGCGCATTGGGTGGCCTATCCTCTCAATGCGTGGACAATCGGAACAGGGTCCCGCACCGATGCCTGGGGGCTTGACCCGAAGGTCCCGAGAAATCTCCAGCCCGTCTTGTTGAAGGCTTTCAGGGGAGGCTACGACAGGGGACACCAGTTGCCTTCCGCCGACCTTCTTTCCCTGGATGCCAACAAGACCACATTCTATGGGACTAATATGACCCCTCAGTTGGGAAGTCTGAACCAGCAGGGATGGGCTGCCCTTGAGGGCAAGGTCCGCGACTGGGCAAGGGCACTTGACACCCTTTATGTCTGCACGGGATGCACTGTGGCAGGCAGCACAAAGGTGGCATACGACAATGACAACAAGGAAGTCAAGGTCCCGACCGCGTATTTCAAGGCCCTCCTTGGCTACAAGAAGTCCGGGACAATAAGCATAACCGGCACGACCGGAGGCTACACAGGAATCGCCTTCTACTATCCTCACGAGGCTTATTCCGGCTCCTGTATGTCAAAGGCTATGTCCATAGACGACCTGGAGAGGCTGGTCGGAGAGGACTTCTTTGCGAATCTTCCTGCGAAAATCGGTGCTGACCTTGCTGCAAAGGTTGAGGCCTATTTCAATTCGGAAGACAATCTTTGGAAATAATCAACAACCCTGATATGAGACACAGACTTTATACCATTTTAATCCTTCTTTCAGTCTCCTTCGTGTTGTCCGCCCAGGACGGGGAGAAAGGGAAAAGGAGTTATGTCATAGGTTTCTACAACCTTGAGAACCTGTTCGACATTTACGATGACCCGGCAAAGAACGACGAGGAGTTCCTGCCTGAGGGAAAGAACAAGTGGACAGAGGCGAAATATTCGAAGAAACTCCAGAATATGGCGACCGTCATCAGGACTATGGCGGATGCCAACGGACGCTTCCACACGATTCTCGGAGTGAGCGAGATTGAAAACCGCCTTGTGCTTGAGGACCTTGTGAGCCAGCCTGAGATTGCGGACGCAAACTATCAGATAGTCCACTATGACGGTCCTGACCGTCGTGGAGTGGATGTCGCCCTTCTCTACAAGCCTGAGCAGTTCACCTATATTGACAGCGAGTCGATTCCTTTCACCTTTGAGGGCAGCGCCATCGAATTTGCGATGAACAAGGAGCAGCAGGCTGATTTCCGCACCCGTGACATACTGATGGTCCACGGGACTATCGACGGGGAGCATTTCGCTTTCTATGTCGCCCACCTTCCGTCCAGGATCGGAGGCAAGGGAGGTGACCTCCGCAGCAGAGGAGGCGAGATCATCTACAACCACGCCCTCGGAATGATGGAGAAATATCCAGGGATCAAGATTGCCGTTATGGGGGATATGAACGACAACCCTACCGACGACAGTATGGCGGTGTATCTCCACGGGAAAGAGACTCCTGCGGAGGTCGGCAAGACGGATTTCTTCTCTCCGTTCCTTTCGATGTACAAGGAGGGCTTCGGCTCTCTCGCATATCAGGGGGAATGGAGCATATATGACCTTATCCTCATAAACGAAAATCTTCTCAACGCCCCTCAGGGCGGTCTGAAAATCCGTACCGCCGACAAGAAAGGGCACTACGGGGTCGTGTTCCGCCGTCCGTTTATGGTGACCCAGAAAGGCCAGTACAAGGGCTATCCGTTCAGGACATTCTCGAACGGCTCCTTCATAGGAGGCTACAGCGACCATTTCCCGACATATATTGTCGTAAGCAAATAAACTAACAAATAAATCGATATGTTCAGAAAACTGATTGTTGCCATTGCAACTGTTTTGTGCTCGGCTACTCTCCTCGCCCAGACGGGAGGCGTCAAGGGAACTGTTGTGAACCGTTCCGGCAGGATGCCCGTGCAGGGAGCCTGCGTCACCTTGTCCCTGAACGGGGACACGGTCGCTTCCGCGAATGCATCCACAGATGGAAAATTCCTGTTTGAAGGGTTGGAGAACGGCATTTACCAGATGACCGTCAAGGCTGAGGGATTCAATGATGTGAATGTCAATGTGACCGTGGAAAGCGGTTTTGTAAAGGACCTTATTTTCGTTTCGATGGTCTCCACCCAGACCGTGAAGGATGTCGATGACTCAAGTTTCGTGGAGTTCGATATGGACGACTCGGGGTACACCGACAATCCTGCCATCCTCTTCGGCTCGAATGACCCCTACAACAATGTGGCGGGTTATGGCTTCAGCGCCATCCGCTTCAAGAACAGGGGCTACAACAACGAGACCCAGGATGTCTATCTGAGCGGGGTGAAGATGAACGAGGCTATGACGGGATATTCCCCGTATTCCCTCTGGAGCGGACTTAACGAGGCGACCAGGAGCAAGGAGACCACCATCGGCAACGAGTCTTCCGACTGCGGTGTCGGCGGCTACAACGGAATCACCAACATCCTCGCCAATCCTGCCGCCGTCCGTCCGGGATGGAGGTTCAGCGTGCTGACCAACAGTGCCCTCTACCGTCTCCGCCTTATGGCGAACTACGCTTCAGGAGAACTTGACAACGGACTCT
>JBJEJS010000267.1:0-10896 GCA_051878235.1 Candidatus Cryptobacteroides sp. | reverse complement strand
AAGACCTGGAAGGAGGCCTACGGGCATTATCTTGAGACCATCTATGAGGAGATGACCTGGCTTGGGGATTTTGATGTGATGGGGCATTATGATTATGTGGCAAGATATGCCCCCTATCCTCAGGCAAGCATCCTGTACAAAGATTTCAGCGACATCCTCGATCCAATGCTGACCTACCTCGCCCAGGAAGGGAAGGCATTGGAAATAAACACCAAAAGTTACCAGGACTATAACGGGCGCACACCCGCCCTCGACAAGGACATCCTGCTCCGCTACAAGGAACTCGGCGGAGAGGTCATCAGCCTCGGCTCAGATTCGCACGACCCTTCACGCCCCGGATGCGGATTCGCCCGTTATGCCGCCCTTGTGAAATCCCTCGGCTTCCGCTACCTCGCGCATTTCGAGAAGCGCCGGCTCGTGATGGTCCCGGTGTAAGCGGCCTTTCCGGTTTAACGAATAATGGCGGTCTCCTCCCCAAGAGACCGCCATTGTATATAAAACGAACTTAACAAATAGACACGAAAAAATTCTTATGTCCGATACAAAGGTAGTGATTTAATATTGATTTGCAAATTTTTCGTTAGAATTTTTTACGAAATTTATTTCTGGACTTTGATTTTGAAAGCAAATATGGGTCTGGTGGATTTATTTCGCATATTCAGGATATTTCTTGCATTATGACGGTAAAATCTATATTTTTGTGGAATATATATCAAATTATAAAGATATGAGTAAATATGTTTGTCAGCCTTGCGGGTACGTTTACGACCCTGCGGTAGGCGATCCTGACAGCGGAATCGCTCCAGGAACTGCATTTGAGGATCTTCCTGCAGATTGGACTTGTCCAATCTGTGGAGTCGGAAAGGATATGTTTGAGCCGGAGGAAGCTTAATCGGATTTCCGAATGACCAATTCCCTGAAGACGGGAATTCGTCCAGAAAATGCCGGGCGGGAAACTTGGTTTTCCCGCTCATTTTTTGTTTTGAACGGGGGAGTTTTTTATATACCTTTGTCCTCCCGATTTCCAATATTTCATATACTTTATATTTTATGGCTTTTGCTCATCTTCACGTTCACACCCAATATTCCATTCTGGACGGTCTTTCATCAACGAAAGGGCTTTTCAAGAGGGCTCAAGAACTCGGAATGCCAGCCATCGCCATCACCGACCACGGGAATTTGTACGGTGTGAAGGAGTTCTTCAAGTCAGCGAAGGACTATCCTGACGTGAAGCCGGTAATCGGGTGCGAGGTGTATGTGACAAAGCATTACGACCACAAAATCAAGGACAAGGAACATTCAGGCTATTACCACCTGATTCTTCTTGCGAAGAATTATTCAGGCTACAAGAACCTGATGAAGATTGTCTCGACAGGACACATCGAGGGACAGTATTACCGTCCGAGGGTTTCGCACGAGGTGATTGAGAAATATTCCGCAGACCTGATCTGCTGCTCGGCGTGCGTGGCGGGGGAGATTCCGAGGGCGATTGCGGCAGGTGACCTTGAGGGTGCGGAAAAGGCGATAATGTGGCACAAGAGAGTCTTCGGGGACGACTATTATCTTGAGGTGCAGTTGCACAAGACCGAGGTCCCGGGACTGTCGCTCGACCTGTACGAGATGCAGAAGACGGTCAACGAGGAGATTTTCGCTCTGGCCGTGAAGACAGGGACCAAGGTGGTCGCCACCAACGATGTGCATTTCGTTAACAAGGAGGACGGGCCTGCTCACGACCGTCTTATCTGCCTGACGACCAACAAGTACATCGACGAGCAGGACAGGCTGCATTACACCCAGCAGGAGTATCTCAAGAGCGAGGAGGAGATGGCAGCCCTGTTCCCTGACCATCCTGAGGTGCTCAGCAACACCATCGAGGTGGTCGAGAAGATTGAGAGTTACAAGATTGACAGGGGACATGTGCTCCCGAAATTCGAGATAGACCCGAAATTTCTTGCCGAGAAGGAAATCTACCTTGAGAAGTACAAGGACATCATCGACGAGGGCAGGTGCGACAAGGAGGGCAACAGCCGTGGTGAGGAGTTCACCTGGTCTGTGGCATATCTCTGCCATCTGTGCTATGAGGGTGCAAAGATGCGTTACGGGCAGACGCTGACACAGGAGCAGGAGGAGAGGATAAGTTTCGAGCTGAAGACCATCTCAAGGATGGGTTTCCCGGACTACTTCCTCATTGTGCAGGACTTCATAGCGGCTGCGAGGGCGGTGGGGACATCCGTGGGACCGGGCAGGGGTTCGGCAGCAGGTTCCGTGGTGGCATACTGCCTGAAAATCACCAATCTCGACCCAATCAAATACAAGCTCCTGTTCGAGCGTTTCCTGAATCCGGACCGAATCTCGATGCCGGATATCGACATCGACTTCGACGATGAGGGACGCTACGGGGCCTTCAAATACATCGAGGACACCTACGGGAAGGACCATATCTCCCACGTCATCACATTCGGAACGATGGCTGCGAAAAGCGCCATCAAGGATGTGGCGAGGGTCAGCAGGCTTTCCATCGAGGAGTCCAACAGGCTGGCCAAGATGGTGCCTGACAAGCCTTTCGAGGCGGAGGTCGAAGAGGAGGTCGTCCAGGAGGACGGGACGGTGAAGAAGGAGAAGGTCAAAAAGGAGTTCAAGCCGAAACTTTCCAACTGTGTGAAATATCTCCCTGACCTGAAAAAGGAATATGAGGAAGGCACGGAACTGGTCAGGGAAGTGCTGAGATATGCCGTCAAACTGGAGGGATGCGTCCGTCAGGTGGGTGTGCACGCCTGCGCGATGATAATCGGAAGGGGCAACCTGACAGACTATATTCCGATAACCCTCGCGACTGACAAGGCCTCGGGGCAGGATGTCTGGACCTCACAGTACGACGGGCACTACATCGAGGAGGTGGGAATGTTGAAGATGGACTTCCTCGGGCTCAGGACGCTGTCCATCATCAAGGAGTGCCTGGAACTGATACGCAAGAGGTTTAAGGTGGAGATTGACATAGAGAAGATTCCGATTGACGACCCGCAGACATACGAACTCTACAGCCGTGGGGACACCAAGAGCGTGTTCCAGTTCGAGTCCGAGGGGATGAAGTCGTGGCTCCAGAAACTCCAGCCGACAAGGTTTGAGGACCTGATTGCAATGAACGCCCTCTACAGGCCGGGACCTCTGGACTACATCCCGTCCTTCGTGGCGAGGAAGCAGGGCACGGAGAAAATCGAGTATGACCTTCCTGAGATGGAGGAGTATCTGGAGGACACCTACGGAGTGACCGTCTATCAGGAGCAGGTGATGCTTCTGTCACAGAAACTTGCCGGATTCACCAAGGGCGAGGCGGACAAGTTGCGTAAGGCGATGGGAAAGAAGCAGCTGGATGTGCTGGAGTCCCTGAAGGACAAGTTTATGAAGGGAGGAACCGAGCACGGACATCCGCAGGAGACCCTGGAAAAAATCTGGGATGACTGGAGGAAGTTCGCACAGTACGCCTTCAACAAGTCGCACGCGACCTGCTATGCCTGGGTAAGTTACCAGACGGGATGGCTCAAGGCGCACTACCCTGCCGAGTTCCAGGCGGCCAACCTCTCAAAGAACCTGTCCAACCAGGAGGAGATAAAGAGCATTATGGATGACTGCAAGAAGGCGGGCATCAAGGTGCTCATCCCTGACATCAACGAGAGTGACGCGCATTTTTCCGTGAACAAGGAGGGGAACATCCGTTTCGGCCTTGGAGGCATCAAGGGCTTCGGGGACAATGTGGTCAATGCCATAATCGCCGAAAGGGAGAGCAACGGAAACTTCAAGGACATATTCGATTTCGCTGAGAGGATGGCGGGAGTCGTGAACAGGAAGAGTTTCGAGTCTCTGCTCTATTGCGGGGCTTTCGACAGTTTCGGAATGCCGAGGATGGGCTACAACTTCCCGACGGTCACCACAGGAGAGCCGTTCATCGACGCGCTTCTGAAATATGCGGACCTCTACCGTAAGGACACCCTGGACTCAAGCGTCTCGCTGTTCGGGGGAATGGAGGAAATAAAGCCTGTCAGACCGGCATTGCCGCAGATAAGGTCTGAGGAAATCCCTGCCGACGACCTCGGGATGCTTCACAGGGAGAAGGATCTGGTCGGGATGTATCTCTCGGCCCATCCCCTTGACAAGTTCTCCTTCGAGATGGAGAATTTCGCCACCACCAAACTCAATGAACTGCCTCAGATCATAGCCAGATGCGAAAGCGAGAAGACTACGGCTACAGTGAATGTCGGGGGCTTCATCACCCTTGTGGAGCACGGGTCATCCAGCAAGGGGAAACAGTTTATGAAAGTCGTGATTGAGGATTTCAGCGGGAGTTTCGAGAAGAAACTGGTCGGGAAGGAACTGGAGACCTACAGGCCTCTGCTTGTCCAGAACACCGCTGTGTTCATTGAAGGCAGGGTCGAGGAGATGTTCAACAGGAAGGCGGAGGAGCGCAAGGAATTCGGGGATCCTCCTACAGTATTCAAAATCAGGAAGGTCTGCCTGCTCGGGAATGTGTCGGAGACCAACATCAAAAGTTTCGCCCTGAACATCCGCACACCGCAACTCAACGAGGAATTCAGGAAAAGGCTCATCAGCGTCATCAGCAGGAACAGCAAAGGCGGGAAGATTCCCCTCTCGATGTTCGTCTATGACCCTGTCACAAAATATAATCTGGAATTCCTTTCAAAGAAATTCCAGATCAATATATCTTCCGACTTTATCAATGAGTTGGAACGGCTTGGCGTCAAGTACACCATAGTCAAGAGAAATTGATTTCTCTCTACTTACTACCAATAACTAAGGTAACCTGCCCGAGCCCCTTTGTCATAACCTTGGACTCAACCCCCAACTCCTTGAGTCTTTTCTGAAGGCCGCGTCCCCAGTAGCGTGCGTCAACAGCCCTTCCGGACTCGTTGAACATCGGGATGCGGACATTGCTGAACTTCATAAAGTTCTCAGTCGCGTCATCGGTGCTGAACTGTCCCCTGACGGTGTTCTCGGCAACCCAGTCCTCAATCAGCACACCAAGTTCCTCACCGTCGAACTCTGATTCGAGGTTGTACTCGGAATCAGCGAATTTCTTGATGTACAAGGTGATGTGGCGTCCGTTCTCGAACCAGTCATTGAAATGGTTGAGAAGCTGCTCGTTGAAGTTGTCAAGATAGGAAGCGACCGCAGCCTCCATCAGAACCGGAAGCTCAGTCGTGTAGGCGGGGTCGCCTGTACCCTGGCAGTTGGCGATTTGCATATCAGTGTAAGCATCAATGCCTGAGAGGTTGAATGTCAAAGACTTGCCTCCGAATCCCGCTGAATTGAGAATCCACGACACCTCAAGCCAGATGTCAGCCTTTGCGACTTTCTTGAGTTTATCAATCGGGCTTTCCTCAATTTCGGCACCTGTGGTGCTGCTGGTCAGGAGCATATCCTCGGCAGCCTCAGCCTGGATTGTGGCAAGGGCATTCGACATCATCTTCAGGTCGAACCCCCTGTCCGACATCATCTGCCCGATTTTCGCCACGGCGAGGTTCAATTCAGGATTAGTGTCAAAAGCCTTGCGGTAATCAGGCATTGCCGTCTCCCCGAAAGTCATCATACAATCGTGCTCGACGCACCACTGACGGGAAGGAACGACCATCAGGGACGGTTTCTTCGCAGCGGTCTGAGCAAATGCCGACAGTCCGTAAAGGACTGCGGCACAAACAAATAGAATTTTTGAATATTTCATATTGACTTAATATTTCAAAAATATCAGAAACCTGAGGACAGAGACCTGATGATGCCCTTCTGCTCAAGATGCTTGCGCAGTGCAGGTACATTCACACGCACGGTAAGACCGATCTTGAAGTTCTTAGGCTCGGATTCCTTTCCGCTTTTCTTGACCTTGGTCAACTTCACGACCTCCGCAAATCCGCTGTTGGTGCGGGTGACGAATTTCATATAGTCTCCGCCGTCAGCAAAGAACTCCTTGAAGAAATCGGCATTGGCCTCCTCTGCAACAGGGTCTGAGACCAGTGCTTTCAAACCCGGAATCCGGTCAGCTGAAGGCACACCTTTGAAAACAACTGCGTGAACAGCATTTTTCTTGCTCTGCTCCTCGGCAATCATCGAATTCTTGGAATAGCTCCAGACTTTCAGAACATAGTCGGTCGAGCCGGTCTTTCCGACTGTCTCGATTTCATACTCCCAAGCCTCTGTCGCAGCATCGGCCTTCTTCTGTTTGTTGTCGGCGGATGCCGTCGCGACGAAGAGAAGAGCCGAAAGGACTAGAATTATCTTTTTCATATATGATATATATTTATATGTTATATATACTTATATTTCAATAGTTTATACGTACTATTTCCCTGTCTGGCGGATCAACATTCCCGGATAGGCGTTCTTAGGGAGTTTGCCGGAGAATGTTGTGAACGGATCGGAAGAAGCCTTCTCGTCGTCATTGTCCTCACCCATATTGTTGCCGACAGTCTCGACCTTGAGGGTGCCGATGCTCTTGTAGGTAACCTCGCCGGTCTTGGAGTTCAGGCTGCTGCTCAGGATTTCATACTTGTCGCCCACCTCGACACATTCCTTGGTTCCGATTGATGCAGTGATAGGGTCGAGGCCAGTGAGAGGAGTCTTTGTCCTGAAGACCTCGTACTTCTTCTCAAGTTTTGCGAGAACCTTGTCGAGGGAACGGCCCACGGCATATCTTACAGCCTCGTTGAGGTCCCTCTTGCCCACTGAAACCTGGCAGTAGGCACTTTCTTCTCCGACATACTCAAGGGTATATGGATAATTCTCGTAGGAAGACCTTTCTCCAAAGCCCTGGCCTGCGGCGAACTGGGCCTCAGGGGTCCAATCAAGACGGTACAGATATGTGGTGGTGTTGATGCAATAGCCTTTTCCGATTGCGATGGTGGCTGCTGATGCGGAAAGTTCAGCGGTTGACATAACCATATCCGCAGTGCTCCGAGGGAGGAACTGTGCTCCTATGGCTGCACCGTTGAGAATCTCGTTTGCCATCTCTTCACCCGTCATATAACGGAAACGTGAAACAGTGATGAAGGTGTTGCCGATCAGGTCAAGTCCACCGTTGTTGATGAGGTAGTCTGTGACTCCCGCAGCACCCGCAGCGGAATTCTCAGCAGCGGCTGCCTTGTCCTCAGGAGTGGCATTCTCATTGATCCTGTCAATCACGAGTTTCATATTCAGATTGCCGTCCTCTCCGACGAACCAGCGGTCAACCACCCTCTTGGCGAAGTTGTTCTCATTGATGTACTTGAAGGCAGCAACCTCGGACACCTTCTTCATTGTGTCCACTACTGGATTGGCGTAGGCCTTGTTGGACGGGCCCATCTCCATTCCGGCAAGCGCTCCGAGAAGACCTACTGCTCCTGCAGCAACTGCAGTTCCGTCAGCGCTCTTGTCCTTTTTTGCTTTCTTATTCTTTCCTGTGAAATCATTGAAAGCCTGCTTGTCAGCAACAGTGATTTCAAGGTCTTTCTGATTGAATGCCATAAACTCCGCAGGAACGGAGTGGTCATTGAATTTTGACGGGATGGGATTGGAAAGGAAGCTCTGGCGCACGAGCGGCGCGATGCCCGGGTCAATCTTCGGGTCCTCCATCATAATCATACACAAGGAACTGCGCCTGTACGGCTCCATCTCCTGTCCTTTCTTCTGTGCAAAAGCACTCATTGTCATCAGAAGTGCGATGACCGCAAATAAGATTTTTTTCATAGTTTCTTATTTAATTGTTAATAAATATGTGTCATAGTGCAAAAAGGCAGTCCGAAAGGTGTTTACCCTCCAGACTGCCACAACCTTCACTGTTTTAGGACGTTATCTACAAATAGGCATCCCCCCCCCCTTGAATTGAGGGGTTGTCAAATTTCTTCCTTGTCAACAACGTCTTCAGCATAATGGACCGGAATTACTCTCTGATTGCAGCGATGCCCGGAAGTTCAATGCCCTCAAGATACTCGAGCATTGCTCCGCCTCCTGTTGAAACATAACTTACTTTCTTGGCGAAGCCCATCTGAGTGACGGCTGCAACGGAGTCTCCACCGCCCACGAGGGTGAATGCGCCGTTCTCGGTAGCCTTGGCAAGCATCTCGGCAACCTTGTTGGTTCCCTTTGCAAAAGCAGGAATCTCGAACACGCCGACAGGACCGTTCCAGAGGATGGTCTTTGACTTCATTATCACTTCCTCCCAGGTTGCGAGGGTGCTTGGCGCAGCGTCAACGCCTTCCCACTCGTCAGGAATCTCGGTGTTAGGGCAGATTCTCGTGTTCGCGTCATTTGAGAACGCATCGGCGATGACAACCTCTTTTGATAGGTAAAGTTTCACGCCCTTCTCCTCTGCTTTCTTGAGGATGTTGAGGGCAAGGTCCATCTGGTCGTTCTCGCAGAGGGATTTTCCGATCTTGCCGCCCTGTGCCTTGATGAATGTGTAAACCATTCCACCACCGATGATCATATTGTCAACAACATCGAAGAGGTGCTCGATGATGCCGATCTTTGAAGACACCTTCGCGCCGCCGATGATTGCGGTCACAGGATGCTCAGGGGTCTTGAGGACGCGGTCGATGGCCTTGATCTCACCTTCCATCACGTAGCCGAACATCTTGTCGTTCGGGAAATATTTCGCGATGAGGGCTGTGGAAGCGTGTGCACGGTGTGCAGTTCCGAATGCATCATTGATGTAGCAGTCTGCGTAGGAAGCGAGTTTTGCGACGAATGCCTTCTGACTTTCCTTCACAGCCGCCTTTGCAGCCTTCTTCTGCTCGTCTGTCGCATCCTCCGCAAGTCCTCTCGGCTTTCCTTCCTCCTCAGCATAGAAACGGAGGTTCTCAAGGAGAAGCACCTCTCCAGGTTTGAGGGCAGCCACCTGCGCGTCCGCATTCTGGCAGTCGTCAGCGAATTTGACAGGAGCCCCGAGGAGTTCCTCCACGCGGCCGATGATGTGCTTGAGGGAGAATTTCTCCGTGACTCCCTTAGGACGGCCGAGGTGTGACATAATGATGAGGGCCCCGCCTTTCTCAAGGACTTTCTTGAGGGTCGGGATGGCAGCCCTGATACGGGTGTCGTCTGTGATTTCAAATTTTTCGTTAAGAGGGACATTGAAGTCAACCCTTACAATCGCCTTCTTTCCGGAAAAATCGTAGGTGTCAATGTGTTGTTGCATAATCGAATTTTATTTATAATCTATAATTCTGTCAAAACATTTTGCAAATGTAGGAAATTTATCGGATTTATATTTACTTTGCGCCCGAAAATATATGTGGAAGGATTTGCCTGATTGCAACCACATCTAAAAAATGCTAAAATGAACTATTTGTTTACTTCAGAGTCGGTGTCCGAGGGACATCCCGACAAGGTCTCAGACCAGATTTCAGACGCCATTCTTGATGAATTTCTCCGCCAGGACCCGGAGGCGAAAGTCGCCTGCGAGACATTCTGCAGCACAGGACTTGTGGTTGTGGGAGGAGAAGTCCGTTCGGAAGACGCATACGTGGACATCCAGTCCACAGCCAGACGAGTGATAAACAAAATCGGCTACAACAAGGCCGATTATATGTTCGACGGCAATTCCTGTGGAGTCCTCTCCGCCCTTCACGAGCAGAGTGCGGACATCAACAGGGGAGTCGTGACGGCGGACCCGCTTGAGCAGGGAGCCGGCGACCAGGGAATGATGTTCGGCTATGCCTGCCGTGACACCGAGGAATATATGCCTCTCCCGCTCGCCCTTTCCCACGCCGCCCTCATAACACTGTCGGAGATACGGAAAAGTACTCCGGAACTTATGCCTTACCTGCGTCCGGATGCGAAGTCGCAGTTCACGGTGGAATATGACGGAGACAGCAACAAGCCTGTCAGAATCCACACCATCGTCATCTCGACACAGCACGACAATTTCGTAGTGGAGGAACTCGGGAAAATCAGTTATGATGACGCAGTGCTCCAGTACGGACAGGACCGTGTGGATTCCTGTATGCAGGCCAAAATCAGGAAGGATGTCGAGGAGATTCTCATTCCTAAGATGGTGGAGGGGCTTGCCCCGCAGACTGCCGCCCTTTTCAAGGGAGACTACATCCTTCACGTGAATCCGACGGGAAAATTCGTGATCGGAGGTCCTCACGGGGACACAGGGCTGACAGGCAGGAAAATCATCGTGGACACCTACGGCGGGAAGGGGGCGCACGGAGGCGGTGCGTTCTCCGGCAAGGACCCTTCAAAGGTTGACCGCTCGGCGGCATACGCCGCAAGGCACATCGCAAAGAACCTTGTGGCCGCAGGTGTGGCAGACGAGATTCTCGTGCAGGTCTCATACGCCATCGGCGTGGCAAGGCCTGTGAGCATCTTCGTGAACAGTTACGGGACATCCCGTTTCGACGATGCCTTCATCGCTGAGAAAATCGGGGAGATATTCGACCTGAGGCCCGCAAAAATCATCGAGAGGTTCCAGTTGAAGAAGCCTATCTACGAGCCTACCGCATCCTACGGACACGTGGGGAGGAAGCCTTACAAGGATTTTGTGACAATCATACGCAACGGGAAGAAGTCGGAGGAACTTGTGCAGTTCTTCGGATGGGAACTCCTTGACGCGGTGGATGATGTCCGCAGGGCTTTCGGGCTGTAGCTCGGTTGCAGGACCATTGCAGAAAGCAAGGCTGTATTCCTTGGAATTTCCTGGAACACAGCCTTATTTTTTGAGTGCCGAAATGTCCTCCGGCGACAGGCCTGTATATCTTGCCACCAATTCCGCATCAAGTCCGTCGGAGAGCATCTTACGGGCGATTTCGAGTGTCCTGGCCTCACGGCCTTGTTGAAGGCCTTTCTCTAGACCTTGCTGAAGGCCTTTCTCCCGTTCCTGCCTGAGGTGGTTTTCCCTGTCAAATTCGTTCA
>JBJEJS010000266.1:0-2168 GCA_051878235.1 Candidatus Cryptobacteroides sp. | reverse complement strand
TCACCTTGAGGCAGTCCTCCGCGTTCTCGTCGGAAAGCAGGCAGTCCATCGCCTTGACCAGCCAGTAGTCACCAAGGAGCACCGAAACAGTCGGGCCGAACATTGAATT
Organism: Candidatus Cryptobacteroides sp.; assembly: GCA_051878235.1. GTDB lineage: Bacteria > Bacteroidota > Bacteroidia > Bacteroidales > UBA932 > Cryptobacteroides. The sequence goes on along the minus strand of JBJEJS010000266.1, from coordinate 2,059 downwards.
GACCGTAGGCTTCCCCCTGCGGCAGTCGCTCTGGTCGGCGACATCATCGTGGAACAGGGTGGCATTGTGCAGCAGTTCTGCCGCTGCGGCATACCGGTGGCTTGCGTCATTGGCCTTCCCTCCGCCGCACGCCCTCGCCGTCAGGATGGAGATCAGAGGTCTCAACTGCTTGCCAGACCTTGACAGCACCATTTCATTGATGCTGTCAAGGTAAGGTATGCCGCTTTCAAGAACAGTCCTGATTTTTTCGTCAACCGCCTCCCAATCCTCTCCGAGAAACTCTTTTAACCTCTGCAGATCCATCAGGATTATTTTTTGTGTCTGTGTCCGCCGCCGAACAGGATTGCGGCCGTAAGAGTGATGCCGCCGAAACTGCGGTTGTTGTATGCCTTCTTTACGAACTGGCCGAAATTCGAGCCCTCCGCGTCCTCCTTGGCATTGTAGAGATTACCGAGATTCCAGTTGTAACGGGCAAGGACCTGGATTCTCCAGACCTCAATTCCGAAACCGAGGCCCACACCGTACTCAAAACGGTTAAGGCCCGTCCAAGAGTTGCGCTCAGATGATTTGGAGGCATCCGTCGCATCCGTTGCCACCATCTTGTTGTTCACCGCATAGCCGACAAAAGGAGTGACATCAAGGAAAGGACGGCAGATCAAAAGATCCGGTCCCCACTGGACGGAAAGAGGAAGTTCAAGATAACCCACAGAGAGGTCAAAACGGCTGAGGCTCGTATTATCATCCGAGACATCGGTCATCTTCGTCCCCTTCACATTATAGACAAGGGACGGCTGGAAAGAGAATCCGAGAGGAAGAGGGACCTTGAGGGTCAGCCCCGCATTGAAATTGGTATAGGTGCCTGAACTTATTTCCTTGAACTTTTTCGTGGAGAAAGTGGCTCCGCCGATGACCCCGTAACGGACCTGGGCGGACAACACGGCACCCACCAGAAGGGCCGCCGCAGTCAAAATAACACGGAACTTTTTCATAACCTTCACATCAAGGAGTCTATCTTCTCGGCTATCTTGGCCTTCGGCACGGCACCGACGAGCCTGTCGACCAGCTGCCCGTCCTTGAAGAACAGGAGGGTAGGGATATTTCTGACACCGAATTTCATCGGAAGTTCGGAGGCCTCGTCAACATTGCATTTGCCGATGACCGCCTTGCCGTCATACTCCCCGGCAAGTTCCTCTACAACAGGGGCTATCGCACGGCAGGGACCGCACCAGGTCGCCCAGAAGTCTATCATAACAGGTTTGTCGGTATTGATGATTTCAGAGAAATTTGAATCGTTGACTATATGTTCCATAATATCGTATTTTGATTGTTCCAACCGCAAAGATAACATTTCTGACGGAATAAAGGAATTTTGGGAATATGAAATACTCCAATATGGCGGAATATTGCAGACGGCAGGGAGAATCACTTCTGCCTGCCGTCTGAACTATAACCCTATTATTAACAACTAAACTAACCGAGACTATGAATTTGCAAACACTGTGCCAAATCTCAAAAAATGCGTCTCGGGAACATCTATGGTCACTCCATACGCTCTATTTTCAACTGCTGTATGGAATAGGCTCCACCTCCGGAACTGCTCACGAAAATCGTCACTATGAACATCTCCCCTCCCGCGTTCAGTGAGCCAAGCGCATATTTCATATTCGAGCGCCCTGCCTTGTGCGTGATGTCGAAAGAACGGGGGGTGTGCGAGTTGAAGAACGACTTGATTATCTGTTTTGCCTGATTCCGGCTTGAATTGTTCGATGTGGAGAGGATCGTGATTTCCAGATTGTCGGCAAACCACGCGGACAGTTTCTCGGAATTTCCGTCCTTTATGTATTTGGAGATCGGGACGAACACATCATAACTGCCGTTCTGGGCCACGGCTTTCAGACCGAGGCACAAGATTGCAGCCACCAGGGCAGTTTTCGAGACTAATGTGTTCATACGCGAGAATCTGTGGGCCAAAACATTGCAAATACCGCGCCACATTCCTATCTTTGTCCGGAGCGATATTTGAGCGATGAAAGTGACTCTATTGACAGTCGGCAAGACG
>JBJEJS010000265.1:0-2171 GCA_051878235.1 Candidatus Cryptobacteroides sp. | reverse complement strand
AAATATGTCTTTTCATCTTTCTCGGTTGTTTAAGTTTCACTACCACCCCGGGTTCTGGACGAGTCCATAACCTTTGTTGATTTCATCTGAAGGGAACGCGCTCAAATACCATTTAGGGCTGAACTTGCTCTGCCATATCCTCGACTGGTCCTCCTTCGCGGGATCGGAATAGTTCAGGACAAGGTTGCCCGCCTCATACGAGCCGCTCTTGATGGTGATCTGGATTCCGTAGAGTTCCTTGCGCATTATGTCCTCCCTCTTCCAGAAGGCGACATCGAACCACCTGACCTCCTCGAAGCAGAATTCCCTCGCCCTCTCGTCAAGGATTTCCTCGCGCAGAGGCCTGTTTCCTTTAAGGGAACATTCAGGATAGTCAGGAAGAGATGAGACAGGATGGATTGAGGCTGCCTTCTCAAGGGTCATCTGCGGAAGCCCTACCCTTGTGCGGGTCTTGTTCAGCCAATCCAGAGCCTCGGAGGAGCGTCCGAGTTCATTCAGGGCCTCGGCGTAAATCAGGTAGAGTTCCGGAAGGCGGATATATGCCGAATTGGTGGCCTTGTTCAGGAAAGCCTCGTTGTAGTCCCAGAGGAACTTCCTGATGATGAATCCTGTGGCGCATTTAGGGTTTGCTGTGCTGCCGTGCTCAAGGCCGTCAATCCAGGTCTCGGCGCAGCGGGTCCTGTAGCGGTCGCCCGCAATGAGCACGGTCTCGTACAGGCGCGGGTCCTTTCCTGTGAAAGGATTGTTGGAGAGTGTGCCCTCGTGTCCGTTGTCGGCAAGCCATTTCCGATAGTCGGACGGCGTTCCGTCGGCACCTGTGAACATATCCACGAAATTAAGGGTGACACATCCTCCGCCATATCCCCTGCCGGCCTGTCCCTCGTCGGTCAGTCCGAAATACATCCTGTGATAAGTGTTGTAGTAGGTAGGGATAGCCCTTCCCGTGTGGATGATGATTTCAGAGGACTCCCTGTCCGCATAGCAGGTGCTGAACGCCTGCCTGTAGCCCTCGGTGTCATTAGTCTGGGGCATCACCATCCTGTAGGCATCCCCGTTCTCGGTGTTCTTCCTGAAGAACTCCTCGCAGGCATCAGCGACCGCCTGCCAACAGTCCTGGCTGTAGGAGCCGAGCCAGGTCATCAGTGCGGGATCCTCCTTGACGGCCTCGACATTGGAGGTTGTCGGCTCATTGGCCTCAAGATAAGGCTGATTGGCATTGAACAGAGGGCGGGCTGCAATCTGGAGCACCCTTGCCTTCAAGGCGAGGGCTCCGGCGGCAGTCATCCTTCCATTGTCCGTATCGGACACAGTCCAGGGGAGTTCTGCCGCCGCCTGCTCGCACAAACCAACAATAAAATCCACACACTGTCTTACCGTCCTGCGGGAATAGTCCGCAGTCATATCGTTCTCCGGAGTGGCGTAGGTCTCCAGAATCGGAATACCGCCGAAATGGCGCAGCATCTCGTGCATCTGGAGGGCGATGATCATCCTCGCCTCCCCTTTGCGCCTTGTCTTCTCCTCATCCGTCATATCAGGCACGGCATCGACATTCTCGATGAATATCCACGCCCTCCTGATACCTGTCCACGCGCCCTCCTGCTCGGGCAGGAAGCCGAACTTTCCGTGCCCCTCATTCTCCATCTCGGGATTATAACTCCCGGCGTAGTATGTTTTGATGACACCTCCCCAGGTGCAATGGCTCTGCATCAGGTCGGTCATAGTGTCAAGGTTGTCCCATCCGATTTTGTTGCCTCCGTTCTGGAACTCGTACTTGCCGTTGTTTGCGTGTACCGTCAGGCAGGTGCGGAGCGAGGCGTATGCCCCGATGAGTTCACGCTCGGCGTACAACTTCGACGAAAAGATCTCCTCAAGGGTCATATCCGCTCCCGGAGCCTTTTCGAGGAAGGCGTTTCCGAATTTGAGGTCGCTGCAGGCGGAGGCGGCCAGAGCCGCAGCCGCAACCATTATATATGTATATATCTTTTTCATCATCAGAAAGTAATGTTGATACCGAAATTGAATATCCTGCTGTTCGGATATGTGTATGTCCCGTCTCCCGTGTTTCCTTCAGGGTCGATGTCATACTGCTCCAGTTCGGAGAAGAGGGTCAGGAGGTTGTAGCCGCTCAGGAACACCTTGAAGGATGAGATTCCCGCTTTTTTGAGGGCCTT
>JBJEJS010000264.1:0-2178 GCA_051878235.1 Candidatus Cryptobacteroides sp. | reverse complement strand
GAAGAAGCAGATGTACAACGCCACCACCTCGGCGGGAGTGCAGCAGGAGACCGACAGGACTCCTCTCGACCTCGGCAAGATAAAGGATGTCTGGTTCAAGCGCGGAGGCAACGGCGGAGCCAACGACATCTGGAGCGTCGGCGACTATTAACAGAAATTATAGTATATATATTATTTAAGAAATATACATACCGTTATGAAAATATTGAAAAGATTTGCCGTCCTTTCGGGCGTGATTTTGATTCTTTCATTCGGCTTTACCGCCTGCAACGGGGAACTCCCTGACGGCGACGGCACGGAACAGCCTGAGCCGGAACCGGAACCGGAGCCTGAACCAGAGCCGGAGCCGGAGCCTGATCCAGAACCTGTCGATGGGGACTATGCCGCCCAGGCAGATGCCATCAAGGCGTTCTTCGCGAGTTCGCTTGCCGAGCCTGAACTTGCCGAGGCGGACAGGACATATCCGAAATATGCTCCCGCACTGCTCGTGAAGCCTGAGGAAATTTCTTCTGTCCGCACATTCGTCTGGAATCTGTGGAAGGAGGCAAATGCCTCGTTCAAGGAGGACAAACTTCCTTCGCTTGTGCTTCTCGGCACCGAAGATGACCTTTTCCAGTGGACAATCCCGATGAGGCTGGAGGAAGATTATTATAATCCGGGGAATGACTCTAAAATGAGGTTCCACTGGGGTTACAACGGGACGAAACCGTCCGGGGGCTATCCTTCCTTCGTGTATCTGCACGGCTCAGGACCGGCTGCAAGCGAATGGAGCACCGGTTATGACCTCATCTGTGACTATTCGCAGACAGTTCCGGGAGTGTATTTCGACCCGAGGATTCCTAACGGGATAACCTCAGGTGGATTCAGCTTCTACCGCTGGTGGCAGAAAGGCAAACTCTATGTCTGGGACAGGCTCATCCGCCAGTTGTTCCTTTCTGACTATGCCGACCCTGACCGCTTCTTCTTCATCGGCATTTCCGAGGGAGCCTACGGAAGCGCGCGCCTTTCGTCGTTCTATGCGGACTATCTTGCAGGAGTGGGCCCTATAGCCGGAGGCGAGCCTCTTGTGAACGCCCCTGTGGAGAACTGCGCCAACATCGCATACTATCTCCGCACCGGAGAACTTGACACGGGATACGGCAGGAACACGATTACCAAATACACCAAGGAGGCTATGGATGCCCTTGCCGCTGCACATCCGGGCTATTATGACAATCTCGTGGAACTTGTTCCGGACAAGCATCACGGTGATGTGGGCTATTACGAGACTGTGCCTTGGCTGAAGGACAAGGTCAGGAAACCGCTTCCGAAATATGTCAACTGGGAGAGGCTCGACCAGGACGGGAGATACCGCGAGGGCTTCTACAACCTGTTCATCCCTGATGGAGGCAAGCCTTCCGACAGGAGACAGTACGAAATGACCATCAACGGGAATGTCATTGACATAAAGGTCGGCACTGTCACTTACACAGGGGTCGAATGGGATCCGACATACGGCAACTGCGTCAGATACAACAGGTCATTCAGCAAGGTCTCAGGCGGAAAGATCAGGATTTATCTCTGTGATGAGCTTGTGGACCTGAGCCAGCAGGTCACCGTCAGGGTGAACGACACGCAGGTTTACAAGGGAATCCCTGACAGGACTCTTGACAATATGGTCACCACTTGCGCCCTGTTCTTTGACCCGCGCAGGATTTTTGATGCAGCCATTGAAGTTGATTATTGATTTTTTGCTATGAATTCTTGTCTGAGAATTTCAATGGCAGGAGCACTCGCCCTTTCGCTGGCATTGTCCTGCGCTCTTTCCGCAAGGACTCCAAAAGGAAAGGCGGGTGCTCCTGCTGCTGACCAGGCCGCAGTTGCGGCATATTTCCTCAATTCCCTGAAAGGGGAGAAAGGTGTTTTTGACGGCGGGGCTGTCCTCAAGAAAGAGGAAGTGGAGGCCGCGAGGAAGTCCGTGTGGGACTCCTGGAGGCAGGCCAATTCGGATTTTGAGGAACTGCGCCTTCCGAAGATGTCCGAACTTGGCCCCCAAGGATGCCTCGGCTACTGGACCATCCCGGAGATGCTTGAGCCGCACGCCATATTCTATTATTTGTGGGGATCCTGCGGTGAACGCCCTGAGGCTGGTTATCCCGCCTATATCTATCTTCACGGCTCGGGTGCGCCTGACAACGA
>JBJEJS010000263.1:0-10940 GCA_051878235.1 Candidatus Cryptobacteroides sp. | reverse complement strand
CATTCTTATCAATCCTGAGCAGGACCTCACTCACAAGAGGGTCGGAGACATCGCCGACCACATCCACAACGGCATTGTGGACCTCCGTGCTGATTGCGAAACCGAAAAGGACAATCTGCACGACAGGCATCACAAGCACTATCAGGGTAGTCCTGCGGTCCCTGAATATATGCTTGAACTCCTTTTCTATGAAAGCAAATATCTCACGCATACCTGCTCCTCCTATTTGCCGCCCCTGCCCGACCCGGCTATTATGGTGAACACCTCGTCCATACTTCCTGCCCCGTAAAGCGATTTCAGCCTGCGCGGAGTGTCCAAAGCCTCTATTTTTCCGTCCACCATCACGGAGACCCTGTCACAGTACTCGGCCTCATCCATATAATGGGTCGTCACGAAAACGGTCACCCCGCTCTCCGCAGCCGCATAAATCATCTCCCAGAAACTCCTGCGAGTCACCGGGTCCACTCCTCCTGTCGGCTCGTCCAGAAAGATTATCTCAGGGGAATGTATCATCGAAATGCTGAACGCCAGTTTCTGTTTCCATCCCAGAGGCATATCACGGACATACATATTCCTTGCATCCTCCAACGACAGGGTCTTCAGCATCCGGTCCGTCCTTTCCCTTATCCGCTTGCCGTCCAGACCGTAAATCCCACCGAAAAGTTCAAAATTCTCCCAGACCTTCAAATCCGGATAGAGAGAAAACCTCTGGCTCATATATCCTATCCTTCCCTTCAGTTTCTCCTGCTCCCTGTTTATGTCAAAACCGGCGACTGTCCCCTCCCCTGAAGTCGGCAGGCTCAGTCCGCAGAGAATCCTCATCGCTGTCGTCTTGCCCGCGCCGTTGGCCCCGAGGAATCCGAAGATCTCACCCTTGCGGACATCGAAGGAGATGTCGTCCACAGCGGTGAAGTCACCGAACTTCTTGGTCAGATGCCTTATGCTTATTGAGTTTTCCATACAAAACACCTACGACAGTCTCATAAAACAATCCTCAATCCCGGGCTCAATCCTTGTGACTGAGCAACCGCCGAAACCTGCATCCTCCAATCCTCCGAGAATCTCCTTCTCATCCATACTCCCCTCTGCCACAGCCAGATGCACCTCAGAGCCGAAAGAGTGGCAACGCAAGACCCTCTCATTGCCCCTGAGATATTTCAATATTCCGAAAAGATTCTCCCCCTTCACGGAATATAGACAGTCAGGATAACGGGAGGTGATTTGGGAAGGAGTGCCCGTGTCGATGATTTTACCGTTGAGTATGAGCGCGATACGGTCACACAGACCCGCCTCGTCCATATAAGGGGTCGAGACCATCACAGTCACGCCTGACTCCCTGATCCTTTTGAGCATAGCCCAGAACTCCTTCCTGCTCACCGCATCGACTCCGGTGGTAGGCTCGTCAAGGAAAAGCACCTTCGGTTTGTGGACCAAGGCGCAGCACAGGGCAAGTTTCTGCTTCATACCTCCTGAAAGGGCACCCGCCCTGCGGTCCTTGAACATCTCTATCTGCGAATATATCTCCTTGATGGTCTGATAATTCTCCTCAATCGTAGTCCCGAACACAGTGGCATAGAACTTCAGATTCTCCTCAACGCTCAAATCCTGATAGAGGGCGAAATGACCAGGCATATAGCCAATGCCGCTGCGGATTTTCCTGACATCTGAACGGATGTCGCATCCCCCGACAGAGGCAGTCCCGGAATCAGGCAGGGTCAGGGTCGTCAGAATCCTGAAGAGCGTGGTCTTCCCCGCCCCGTCAGGTCCTATCAGCCCGAATATCTCCCCGGGAGAAATCTCCAGACTGATGTCCGACAAAGCCTTGACATCCTTGTAGGATTTACATATTCCTTTGACTGTTATAGAATTGTCCATATACCGTAAATCATTTTCTGATATAGGCATACATTCCGAGCCGCAGGCTGCCGTCATTCGGGACGGAGACCTTCACAGCATAAACCATATCCGCCCTCTCGTCACGGGTCTGGATGTTTTTCGGAGTGAACTCGGCCTGGTCGGAGATCCAGGTGAGCGTCCCAGTGTATTCCTTCGGAGAACGGCTGCCGTCATCAGGAATGACCGTCAGAGTGTCTCCGAGTTTCATCGTGCCCAACTGTGCTGTCGTCAGGTAGGCCCTCACATAGACATCAGTCAGGTCGGCAATCTTGAACAGGGGCTTTCCCGCAGTCACGCTCTCGCCTGCCTCCACATATTTTGTCAGCACCGTCCCTGCGACCGGAACGGTTATCCTGCATTTTGAAATCTGGTCCGTCCGTTGGGCAATCTGGATTTCCGTCGTGGCAATCTCAGAGCGGACAGACTCGTTGCTCCTCTCCCAGGACTGCTTCCTCGCGGCAATCTGCCCCTCAAGCACGGCAATCTTATATCTCAAATCGTCCACCTGTTTTGCGGTGGCCGCATTGCTCTCCAACAGGGAAGAATAGACCTTCAGGTCATTCCGCAGGCTCTCCAACTGCCTCTCGTCAGGGGCAGATTGGGTCTTTATGTCAACAAGACGGGACTTTGCGCCCTCCATCCTCTGGCGTAGTTCCTGCACCTGGAGATGCAGCATAACCGTGTCAATGGCTCCGACAAGGCTGCCCTCCGACAAAAGGTCCCCCTCATCGATGTCAAGCGAGAGCACACGCCCTGTACCCTCCGCAGAGACAGTCACCTGGACAGCGTCAACCTGCCCGCAGGCATCATAGGCGATTTCCCTTCCACAGGAAGAATAAAGTATTGACGCACAAAGGATAAACGAAATATAGGATATATCTTTCATCATAAAATATTTTTTATGTAATGCCTATTCACCGAGAGTGTTCTTCAAATCATAGACCGCCATCATCAGTTGGACGGCGTGCAGGGAACGGTTCAGTTCCGCCTTGTACTCCTCATCGACCATATTCAGATAATCGTTCATTTTTATGACCCCTTCGCGGTACTGGGTCTCGCCCGTGCGGCGGATGCTCCTGCGGAGGGAGATTATCTGCTCGTCACGCTCAAGGACATCCTCGGCCTTGGCAATCTCGTTCCTTTTCTGCTCAGCCTCGACAGAAGTGTTCAAGAGAAAACTTTCCCTGGCGACATCCACCCTCGCAGCCTCGGAATCGGCCTTATGCCTGTCATTCTTCAAGGTGTAAAGAGGAGCGAAATTCCACTGCATCCTGATTCCCGCGACGAAATACGGGGCGAACTTGCCCGAGAGCATATTCAGCCCAGGCCTCCCGTAGCCTCCCTGCAAAGTGAGGTTGAATTTTGGGGAGACGGCCGTCATAAGTTGCCTGCGCTGCTGGTCTATCTGCTCCTTCTGTGCAGAATATAGCGCAAGTTCCGGTCTTGCAATCCTCTCAGGATCAATTATCGCGGAGGAACGGGACTCTATACGGGGCTCCTCAAGCGCGACCCCCTCCAGATTCTGTCCCGTCAGAAGCGAGAGCATCTTGACATACGACTTCCTGTCGGATTCCAATGCGGTCCTCTGCTGCTCGCAGGCAAGAAGGCTGACCCTGACCTGATCCGCATCCGAGGCGAAGGCGATGCCGTTCTCAATGCGGGAAGAAACTTCCCCAAGACTGCGGGAGAGGTTATCCCTGAGGACTGAATTTATCTCCAACTGTTTGTCTATCAATATGATTCCGAGATAGATATTCTGTACTCTCAATCTGATTGAATACAGGCTCACATCCAACTGCTTTTTCTTCACCTCAGCACCCGCCACGGCAAGTCTCCTGCGGGATGCGCTCACGCCACCGTCCCACAACGGCTGGGTGATGTCCCCCGTCACACCATATTGGTCGTGGGGTATGTCGAATGTGAAGCCGGGAATGTCGAAAGGCATTTCCACAACATCGGACTGCCAGGTGGCCTTTCCTGAAATGGAAAATTGAGGGACCCAACTCAAAGCGGCATTTGATATGTCATAGTCCATAGCAGCCTCTATCAGGTCATATTCCTTTATCTGGGGATAGTTCCTGCAGGCGGAACTCACGCATTCCTCGATTGTCGTCTGGCAGAGGGCGTGCACCGACGGAAGCAGGGCAAGCACAACGGCTGCGAGTCTTAATGTTCTCATCACAGTATTCATTTAAGACAGACGGTTTTTATTTTCCGGCACAAACATAAGTTATGGATTTGCCGGCATATCTCCAACTGCAAAAAATGTGTCATTTCTCACGATGGACAACTGTCCCGCTTGCCTGATTGGTCGCAAGGACAAGGATTTCCGCAATCTGGACGTGCTCGGGAGCCGAAGCGGCATAATACACCACATCGGCGATGTCCTCTCCCGTAAGAGGCTTTATTCCCCGATAGACATTGTCAGCCTTCTGCCTGTCACCGTGAAAGCGGACAACGCTGAAATTGGTCTCCACAAGCCCGGGCTTGACATTTGTCACCCTTATAGGTGTCCCGACCAGTTCAGTCCTCAGGCTGTCTGAAATCGCCTTTACGGCAGCCTTTGTCCCGCAATAGACCGATCCGCCGGCATAGCCTGAGTCACCCGCCACAGAGCCTATGTTGATGATATGTCCCCTTCCCCTTTCAACCATTCCGGGCAAGACGGCGCGTGTCACATTGAGCAGGCCCTTGACATTCGTGTCAATCATAGTGCCCCACTCCCCGATGTCTCCTTCGCAGACCGTATCCATCCCAAGAGCAAGACCCGCATTGTTCACCAGAACATCAACACAGGACCATTCTCCGGACAGCGAGCCGAGAGCGCGGAATGCCGCTTCCCTGTCGGTGACATCGAAAGGCAACTTCATCACATCAGTCCCATACTCACTTTCAAGGAGTCCGGCCAACGAATCCAAAGCGTCAATATTCCTTCCGTTGATGATGAGCCGGCATCCGGCTGCCGCAAACTTCCCGGCGCAAGCCCTTCCGATTCCGCTTGTCGCACCGGTAATGAGAACAAGTTTATCCATAATTGAAATATATTTACTGAAGTGCGGAAATATCAGTAATCCCACATTCAAAGATAACTGATATTAAGAATTTTTCGCAACATATTCTCCAAATTTTTGAAATTATGATTTTATTGCTACATTTGTTCTTGCTAAATCGTTATAATAATGCAACGCACATTAAAATCAATTCTCGCAGGCGTTCTTACAGGACTCTGTACGGCAGCATTCGCCCAGACGGACAAAGGAAATGTTCTCCCGGAAGCGAAGGAAATCAAATACAACAACGAGATTACGGTAAATCTCGGTGTCGGTCTCTGGGGCATACCGATTCCCGTTGACTATGATTCGGACGGTGTCAACGACCTTCTGGTCTCCTGCCCGGACAGGCCATACAAGGGAATCTATTATTTCAGGAACTGCGGGACAAATGAAAACCCTCTGTTCGAGAAAGCGGAGAAAGTTTACGCAAAAGGTCCGAACAACATAAGGGTTAGCGGCCTTCCCGGGAAACAGCAGGTCCTGGCAAACGGAGTGCTATACGAAGGATTCCTCAAAGGAAAGTTTCTTGACAAGCCGGTCAAAATAAAATACAAGGGAGAAAAACTCGGAAAAGACTTCAAGAAATCAAGATCCAATATGTGGAATCTTGTGGATTGGGACGGAGATGGCGATGAGGACATCATTGTCGGAATAGACACCTGGGACGATTACGGATGGGACAACGCATTTGACAGCAACGGGAAATGGATGAACGGTCCATTGCACGGATATGTGCATTTCCTCGAAAATGCCGGTGGGGAATATTTCAACAGGGGAAAGATTGAAGCCGGAGGAAAACCTATTGACACATACGGGGCACCTTGTCCGTGCATTGCGGATTTCGACTCGGACGGAGATCTCGACATCATCTGCGGGGAATTTGTAGACGGACTGACCTGGTACGAGAATACAGGCAGCCGTAAGAATCCAGTCTTTGCAGAAGGCCGGCAATTAAGGAACAAGACAAGTGACATACGTTTCCATGTGGAGATGATAGTCCCTGTACCTTACGATTTTGACAATGACGGAAACGTCGATCTCATTGTCGGGGATGAGGACGGCACCATATCCATAGTGAGAAACACAGGAGCAGTCAGAAAGGGGATGCCACAATTCGAGAGTCCCGTAACTTTCCGTCAGAAGGCCGACGCAGTAAAATTCGGAGCATTGAGCACTCCGTGCTCCTATGACTGGGACGGAGACGGCAAGGAAGACCTCATCTGCGGCAACTCGGCAGGAGAAATCGCATTCATCAAGAATCTGACCGGAGGCTCCGAGCCTTCCTGGGAGGAACCTGTTCTGCTTACCTGCAAAGGAAAGCCTGTACGGATCCAGGCCGGTGAGAACGGTTCGATTCAAGGACCTGCCGAAAGAAAATGGGGATATACAGTCCTGTCTGTCGCCGATTGGGATGGAGACGGACGGCCAGATATAATCGTGAATTCAATCTGGGGGAAAATAGAATGGTTCCGCGGACTGGGAGGAAACCGACTCGCTCCCCCAAAACCGGTCATGGTTGCGTGGGAAGGCAGTGCGCCAAAACCTGAATGGAACTGGTGGTCACCGGGAAAGGATGAACTCGTGACACAATGGAGGACCACACCTGTGGCAATGGATTGGAACAAAGACGGTCTGACGGATCTGATCGTAATGGACCACGAAGGATTCCTTGCCTATTTTGAAAGGTTCAGGGACAGGAATGGCGATTTGAGACTCAAACCTGGGAAAAGGATATTCACCTGCACGAATGGCAGTGTTTATAAGAACAAGACCGGAATGACGGACACCACTCCCGGATTGTTGAGGCTGAACGAACTCAAGGCGGGACAGTCAGGAAGAAGGAAGATATGCTTCTGTGACTGGGACAACGACGGACTTGATGACCTGATTGTCGACGGAACAAACGCGGTCTGGTTTAAATGTACAGGAATTGCACAGGACGGAACTGTCTCGCTGGAATACAAGGGAGACCTCGCATCCACTGTGCTTGAAGGCCACACGACCTGCCCTACTCCGGTTGACTGGGACAAGGACGGGATTTACGACCTGCTTCTTGGTGCAGAGGACGGGCATTTCTATCTGATCAGAAATCCCGTCCCCGCCCACAAACAGATTATTCAGTGAAGGTGATGTGTTCCCTTCCGTAGAAGAAATATTTTCCACTCTCACAGCCCACGACCATATTTGCGCCGTGGGTTGTGTCGCCTAAAAGGCAAGGTTCAGGAGCATTGGAATGTGCACCGAGGCTGATATCCTCCCCGTCAACCTGCATCTGGAGAGGCTCAGCAAAAGTCATATCACCGATATTCTCGAAATACAGTACCTGAAGGCCGTTCTTTTTCTGCTTGTATCTGCGGTATGGCAGTCCAGTGCCTGGACGCGGGAATGAAGCACGTTTGATGCAGCCCACGAAGAGATCCTGGTCGCCGTCACCGTCCCAATCAAAGAAGCGGAGCTTTCCACGCCCCCACTGCCCCAGTCCGAGGGCTTCGGACTGGTCTCCATTGTGTCCCGTGATAGCCGAGCCGTCTTTCAGAAGAAGCAGTCCCGCATCCTCGACATTTCTGTCATCGACCCTGCGGTAAAGATGCAGGGCATTCCCGTCATCCATTGTCACAATGTGGGCCACCCCGTCAATCAGGGTGATGGCAGGCCGCACACGCCAGGTCCCGTGCAAATCCATGGCATCGCACATCAGGGTAAAAGGAGCGGCAAGGCGCGGTTCAGTCTTGGTACCGACATTCAGGAAGACTTCATACTTGGCTTTGGACCCCGAGGTCACCACATCCGGCAGTCCGTCACCGTTCCAGTCAAAGACAGTCGGAGCAAGGTAGCCCCAGGCTCCTTCCAAAGGTCCCTGAGTCACATAATAACCCGGCCTCAGGCAAATAGGCTCTCCGGCCGCACACACCTCGACCGGCAGACAGAAATCCGGAATCTCGTCCGTTCCCCTGTTCTTGAAGAAAAGAAGTCTTGCCTCGGAATTGCCCGCAACGATATCCAAAACTCCGTCACCGTCCCAGTCAACGATGTTCGGAACGGTAAGGGAGCCTCCGTAAAGAGGTGCGTTCTTTTCCAGAACCATCGTCGAAGCAGAATAGCGTGGGACTGAATCCTCATCGGTCATCAGGAGGTCGTGGATGTAAAGCGCGGACTCCCCTCCAATCAAAAGACGAGTTCGGCTGCCGTCACCTGCAGGGATGGCGACAGTCCTGGCCCCGTGGCAGCGGAACGTCCAGACAGAACCGTCCTCCTGCTTCAGATGTGACACAGGCTCCCCTCCCTTTGCTACCTTCCTGTGATATGGAATGAATTTCATTGCACCCAGATTGTTCGAGATTACATATCCGCAATCTCCGATACAGGCCACACTGCTCGGAGAGATAACGACATCCATCCCCCGGCTGACTCTTTCCGTGTTTCCCACCTGATTGAAATCCTCGTCAAGCAGGAGCCTGAACAGTCCGCATTTCGGGAATGCCCCGCGATATGACCCGGCTCCGTCATAAAGGGACAACCTGTTGTACTTCAGAGAATCCGGCCTATATACCTGTCCATCCGAAACCAGGGCGGCCATTTCCAGCGTCCTCTTGTCCCTTCGGATGATGTCGAAGTCAACCACATTTGACGGGAGTCCGGAAATGTCACGTGTTGCATATTCCACAAAAGAATCAATACCGTCCCATTTCAGAACCGTCAGTTTTGTCCTCGAGGACCGGACCATATACACGTCTTTCCCTACCTGGAATATTTTCGCATTGCCAATTTTCTTTCCCCAAGGGGTCTCGATTTCATTCACTTTCCTGTAAACCGGATGACCGTCCACCTCTTTACCGTCAATGTCACATCTCCAGAGCCTTATTTCATTCCCACTTGGAGTGAAGACGAATATTGAAGCATCCGGGGAACCGTCAAGAAAGGCATATCCCAAAGGATCATTGGTAATGTGCTTGCCGAATGCAAGAGCGGAAAGACCATCCTTGCCGCCTGCAGCCAAAGGTTCTCCGTTCACTGGTTTCTGCGCATCTACGGTCCACCAGGACAGGACGAGCAGCAATACCGACAAAATACGTTTCATAATAGCGATGTTTACTCAAGTTCCGCATAAGCGAAACCTAAATTATTTATTGTTTCTGAAATTGGTTACTCTTATAAATGTCATAAGGTTCGAATCGTGCTGTCTGACAGGAAGTCCCCTT
Source organism: Candidatus Cryptobacteroides sp. (assembly GCA_051878235.1). Lineage (GTDB taxonomy): Bacteria > Bacteroidota > Bacteroidia > Bacteroidales > UBA932 > Cryptobacteroides. The sequence goes on along the minus strand of JBJEJS010000263.1, from coordinate 1,792 downwards.
GATTCAGGGGCACCCACTCTCACGACAGCCGCAATATCGTCACCGTCAAAGACCCAGTCCGCATACTGGAATCCGTGAAAAAAAGGGTCCGGGTCGTAAAGTACCGTACGGACCTCCTCCCAGTTCACAAGATCGGAACTGCGGATCAGGACAAGACGGTTGCGCATCAGGGAATGTGACATCCCGGTTTTGTAACCCAGTCCCCGGTGGGAGACATCCTCAGGAATGTCCGGGTTGGTCAGTGCCCAGTACATCCCGCTGACAGGATCGTAACGGACCGTGAATTTCTTGCCTCCTCCGGGCATCCTGACCCAGTCTGTCTTCGGATTGAAGCACAAGGTGTCCAACCCTTTGATATGCAGAATCGTGGCATAATTGCTGGTGCGGTTGCTGTTTGTCCTGACAAGGTTCACGACACTTCCGTCCGGGGCCTCGACGACATTGCCTTCTATCATCGCTCCAGACATTCTGAAACCGTCAACGAGGGTCGATGCGGGACCGACTGTATTGGTACAGGTCCAGTTGGAAGCATCCAGCAGATCACAGTCCTCTGGAGCGGACAGGACGAAAGGGTTCTTGTCCGGATAGGTCTCGCAGGCTCTCCAGATTCTGCCGCCGCTGACCAGCACGGGAACAGGTGCAGTGTGATATTTACCTTGGAGAATCAGGCCGCAGGTGCTGTCTTCCGGCACGCTCCAGGTTCTGCCCCCATCATCGGAACGGCTGATTCTCAACCCCTCCCGGTCCGGACCTACGCCCATAAGGTACACACTGCCGCGATGGACAAAAAGATTGTGGTAATTGCCTATCAGATTTTCCTGACTGGAGTAGTTTCCGAAACGCTCCCAGCTCCTCCCTTTGTCCTGTGACCTGTACATCACGGTGCCCTCGCCGGTGGAAGTGCAGGCAGCGAGATATGTCCCGTCCGGGAGCATAGTCATCGTCTGATTGTAGGCCGAGCATTTCCGGATTTCGGAAACCCTGTGCACGGTAGTTCCAAATTCGGGAACATCCGCAACACTGACGTGTTTTCCGAAGACGACCACGGAATATCCGCACTCCTCAGGATATGGAATATCCGTCCACTCCCCCGTCCTGACCCGTGCGTTCTCATAAATGTAATATGTGACTGAACAAACGGTAAACGATTCCCCCGTCGCCCTCCAGGGCTTCGGGAGAACCGTATTCACATCAAGCGCAATCCGGCATTTCGCATTCCGCCCGCACCTGATCTGTTCCGGGCCACGGTACTCCATCAGACTGACGGCATAGGCAGTCCCCTTGCCGAGTGATGCCGCAAGGTCTCCCCCAATTACGGACTTTTTGTTCTGCGGGAAGAAAGCTCCGTTGACCGTTATTGTCCTCACATCAATTAGTCTGCCCCTTACCTGAACCTCATCATCCTCGCAATCCCGGACATACAGTCCGACTGCAGTCAGGATTGCGAAGACAACGGGTAGAATTTTCCTCATCACTCTTGTTTCAAGGTTGATGAAACAACCGATACCCCTGCAAAATCCTTCACTTCAAGGGAAACGGTCTCTCCCTTGCGGAATTTCCTGCCGTAAACGACAAGCATTCCGGGTTTGGCCGGGTCGTGTGTCTGGTACACGGTTGTAATGTCCGTGTCCATCTTCCAGTCCTCCAGCGAAAGATGCACATTCCTGTTGTTCCTTGCTAAGACATAGACCATTCCGTCCTCCAGGGCAGTCACCTTTACAGGTACCGGCTCCGGCTGTCCGCCCGAGACACAGAGCATTGAGAGCCCGTCCAGCTCCGGACTGAGCATAGA
>JBJEJS010000262.1:0-10978 GCA_051878235.1 Candidatus Cryptobacteroides sp. | reverse complement strand
TCCTGCCGAATAGATCCCCGATCAGGTCGGGGATGACGCTACAATGATTGAATTTAGCCGTCTCCCCGACTTGAATTATATTCGTCATTCCCAGAGTGGGTTTTATTCGTCTTTCCCAGAGTGACTTTTATCGTCATTTCTGACGTTGACTTTTATCGCCATTACAGCGTGAATTTTATTCGTCTTTCCAGAAGTGGATTTATGCCGTCATTCCCGGCTTGATCGGGAATCTGCACAAAAGAATCCCCCATCAGGCCGATGACACAAAAAATCAGACTGACATTCAACAAGGTCAGTCTGATTTTTTAATAAGCGTTTCAATGTGAAAACAATGCTAATCCACTGTGAAAGGCAGGATAAAAAAAAAGACCGGCTCAAGACGCAGGTCGAAGTCAAATGCCACAGCACCCTTTCGGTTGTGAGGACTTTGACGGGAACTGCAACGCAGAGCCAGCCTTTTTTTGTCAACCTTTACTCAGCGACAATAGCATCATTCGGACAAACCGAAGCGCAAGATCCGCAGTCAACGCAAAGATCTGCATCGATTGCATAAATAGTTCCCTCAGAAATAGCCTCTACAGGACATTCAGCGATACACGCGCCGCAAGCCTTACAAGCGTCAGTAATTTTGTGTGCCATAATAAATATAAATTAATAAGTTGATAGTCTTAAAAAGACAAGTTGCAAATTTATATCAATAATTTGGATTTTCATACTCATCCCACAGGTTTTGGAGTTTTTTCGATATTATTCAAGCGGAAAAAAGTATATTTGCAGTCCGTTTGTCCCGTTACGGGACGCAACAAAGATGAAGAGATGAGAGAGATAGGAATAAGAATATGCGTCACCATTCTGGCAGCCGTCTGTTCAGCATCCCTGATGTCCGGACAGGAGGTACGGGAGGGAGCGGTGGAATTCGACAGGACAGTGTGTGACTTCGGAGATGTGCTCCTGAGCGACGGTCCTCTCAAATGCTCGTTCAATGTCAAGAACATAAGCGACAAGCCTCTGGTCATCTACAATGTGACGACCTCCTGCGGATGCACGGACGCGCAATGGACAAGGGAACCTGTCCAGCCCGGCAAAAGCGGTGTCATCACCGCGACCTACACCAATGACGAAGGTCCATATCCGTTCGACAAGACCCTGACAGTCCACATCTCAAGCCTGAAGAAGCCCGTTGTGCTGAGGCTCAGGGGCTACAGCCACGACAAGAAGAAATCCCTCAGTGAGACATATCCCGTACATATCGGGAATTTCGGATTCCGCGAAGCGGAGATAAAATGCGGCAACCTTGATATGGGCGAGTCCAAGAGCACGGCGGTCAAGGTGGCTAACCTCTCGGGAAGTCCGCAGAGACTCTCATTCAGCGGAGTGACCCCTGGGCTGGCCCTCCAGGTCTCCCCTAACCCGATTCCCGCATCCGGCGTTGCCACATTGACCTGCACGGTCACAAGTCAGGACGGAGTCTGGGGCAGGAACTGCTACACGGCAGACATTGTCGGAACGGCAGGGGGAAAAGTCACGGTCTCAGGATTCACAAAGGAGAATTTCGACAATCTCACCAAAGAGCAGAAGGATGCGGGATCAAGACCGATGTTCAAGGAAAGCACCTATTCCTTCGGGAAAGTCAGGAAGGGCACGAAGGTCAGGGCCTCGTGGGAATTCAGCAATGTCGGCAAGAGCGTCTTCATTGCGCACAAGGCGGATGCTGACAAGCCGGGATGCAAGGTTTCGCAGATCCCTCAAGTCCCTTCGGGAGGGAAAGGCAGTTTCACGGCAGAACTTGACACAGCACAACTACCTGAGGGTGAAGTCCTTGTGATTGTCACTCTGACAACCAACTCGCCTTTAAGACCTATTGTTAACCTTTTCATAGCCGGATGGATTGAATGATGTGGCATATTTTAGAAGATTCATTGATTAACTCCATATTCGTGACTGGTATGGTCATCATAATGATGATGATGATCGAGTCATTGAACATAGAATCCAGCGGGAGGATTTTCAACAGACTTAAACAGAGCAGGCTGGGTCAAGTCACCACAGGAGCGTTGCTCGGACTTCTCCCGGGATGCGTGGGAGGTTTCGCTACTGTCTCGCTTTACACTCACGGGATGCTGAGTTTCGGTGCGCTTGTGGCGATGATGATTGCCTCCTCCGGAGACGAGGCTTTTGTGATGCTGGCTATGATACCCCAAAAGGCATTGCTGATTTTCGGAATACTCCTGGTCATTGCCATAGCGGCAGGCTGGCTTACCGACCTTTTCGGGGCACGGAAGGGAACAGAATGCAAAAGAGGCGTCTGCACGGACGGCTACAGAATCCATCCTGACGACGAGTGTCCCAGGGACGGACAATCATCAGATAAAGACTGCGGGACGAAGGGCAACGGGAATGGACACGGATGTGAAAAGCACGGAAAGGGCGGGCATCACCATCACGAGAGTTCCCGTCACCCTAAGGAGAGGCATCTGAGTTGGAAGCGAGTCCTTATGGCAGTCTGCACGGCCGCCTTTGCAGCGGCACTCGGCTTCGGGCTTCTGGAGCACGAGCACGCGGAGGAAGCCTGCGCCTCATCGCTCAGCATCCTTGACGAGAAGTGGATGAACATTCTATTCGCCCTGCTGAGTTGCATAATCCTTGTGCTGATGTTCACAGGCTCCGACCATTTCATCGAGGAACATCTCTGGAGGCACGTGATCGTGAAGCACCTCGGGGGCATCTTCGCCTGGACTTTCGGAGTGCTGCTTCTGATAAATGTCGGACTGCATTATTTTGACATCGGAAACTGGGTGAGCGACAACACCGCCCTGATGATCCTGCTCGCGGTCCTTGTCGGAATCATCCCCGAATCCGGTCCGCACCTCATTTTTGTGACACTTTACGCAAACGGGCTCGTCTCCCTGCCGGTGCTGCTTGCAAGCTGCATTTCCCAGGACGGGCACTCCTCCCTGCCCCTGCTTGCCGAAGACCGTCGGGGCTTCCTTAAAGCAAAGGCCATCAATTGTGTGATTGCCCTTCTTGTCGGATATTCAGCCTGGCTTCTCCTATAGGCAATTAAGAAATTCGAGAATAAGTGGGAGTTCAAGGCGTAGGCTGATGTCGACACCGCAGTAACCTGTTGGTTGTGAGGATTTCGGCAAGGACCACAACGCAGAAATCACCTGTTAAGGAATTGCAAGCCGGCAATTAAGAAATTCGAGAATAAGAGGGAGTTCAAGGCGTAGGCTGATGTCGACACCGCAGCAACCTGTTGGTTGTGAGGATTTCGACGAGGACTACAACGCAGAAATCACCTGTTAAGGAATTGCAAGCCGGCAATTAAGAAATTCGAGAATAAGTGGGAGTTCAAGGCGTAGGTTGATGCCGATACCGCAGCAACCTTTTGGTTGTGAGGATTTCGACGAAGACTACAACGCAGAAATCACCTTAATAGAATTGCAATCCGGCAATTAAGAAATTCGAGAATAAGTGGGAGTTCAAGGCGTAGGCTGATGTCGACACCGCAGCAACCTTTTGGTTGTGAGGATTTCGACGAGGACTACAACGCAGAAATCACCTTATTATCGAATTTCTTACATATAGTAATCGCAATTGTAAATATTCAGAATATCCATCTGAGTGTAATTGTCCTTCTTCCCCACCGGCCTCCCAAGAATAAGAAAATCCACCATAGCATTGACCGCCGCAACAGTCTGCTTGTCAGTATGCTGGGCGATAAGGCACTGCACATATCCATCCTTGAGGGCGGCCATATTCTTGTCAAGGACATCGAAGCCCACTACCCTGCAGTCGGTTATGCCCCGCCTGCGCAGCCAGTCCGCCACAAGGTGCACCCGTGAGTTGAACATCACTATGTATTTCTTCCCGAGGTCCTTCCCGATGGTCGCATCCAGAGCCTCGTCCATTCTTGCCCTGTCCTTAGGGTCTATGAAGACATTCTCGATTTCCGCCCCCGGGCAATGCTCCGACATATAGTCCAGAAAGCCCGTCCTCCTTGTCACCGTAGGGTCGGAAAGGCCACGCTTGTCCCTCGCAATGCGGACTATGTACGCCTTGGGGATCTCCTTTCCGAGGGTCAGGATGTCGGCGCAAAGATATCCGCTCTGGTACATCGGCATTCCGAAATAGGCGAAATAGTCGTCGTCCTCGAGTTTTGAGTCTATATATATATATGGTATCCCCTTCTTGGAAAGTTCCTTCACGAACTTCAATGTCTCGGCACGGAACATCGGCGCGATCAGAACGCCTGAAGGGGGCGACTCAAGGACTTTCCCGCAGACGGTCTGGAAAGACTCGATGCTGTACTGGTCATACCTGACAGGCTCAACCTTGATACCATAGCGGGAGACTATTTCGACGGCATCCTGTATGCCTTTGTCCGTCAGGGACCAGAACTCACCCGTGAAATATTCGGGAATTATGCAGTAAATCGTGTGTTCCTTCCTTGTGGCGAGCATCGAGGCGTAGAGATTCGGCTTGAATCCGAGTTCGTCTATGGCCCTGAGAACCTTCTCCCGACTTTTCGATGAGACCTCTCCCCTGTCGTGCAGGACGCGGTCCACAGTACCTTTCGAAACGCCTGCCGCCTTTGCGACATCGTTGATCGTAGTCTTTCCCGGTTGTTCTATCGCTGCCATAGCCTATAGTTTCAGATTTATACCTGTTTCATAAAGAAAGGCAAATATCCGAAAATAATTACAAATCTCAATAAGGAATTTTCAAAAAATATCTTTACGGATTCTTCAGAAAATATTTTTCATATTCCTCAAAAAAAATTCTTCTCAAATTTTCCGTTACCGTGCACGGTTATATAAAAATATTTACTACTTTTGCACCGATTGTCAAAATCGCACTAAAAAACTATTAATAATTTATAGAATATGCCAAAAGTTATCACATTCGGAGAGATTATGCTCAGGCTTTCTACTCCAGGTTATCTCAGGTTTTCACAGGCACGCCAGTTTGAGGCGACTTTCGGAGGCGGAGAGGCAAATGTAGCCGTCTCACTCGCCAACTACGGCATCGAGACGGAGTTCGTGACCCGCTTCCCTAAGAATGACATTGCTGCAAGTTGCATCAGGGACCTGCACAGTTACGGAGTCGGCACAAAACACTGCGTTTTCGGAGGAGACAGGTTAGGTATATATTTCCTTGAGACAGGTGCAGTCGCACGCCCGAGCAAGGTCGTTTACGACAGGGCAAATTCCGCCATCGCCCAGATAGAGAAAGGAATGATCGACTGGGAAAAGGTTTTCGAAGGCGCAGACTGGTTCCATTGGACGGGCATCACCCCTGCAATCAGCCAGGGCGCGGCAGATGTCTGCCTTGAGGCCATCAAAGCCGCCAACAAGTTGGGAGTCACCGTTTCCTGCGACCTCAACTACAGGAAAAACCTCTGGAAATACGGCAAGAAGGCTTCCGAAGTGATGCCGGCACTTGTTGAGGGCTGCGATGTCATCCTCGGCAACGAGGAGGATGCAGAGAAGGTCTTCGGCATCAAACCTGAGGGATTCGATGTGACTGCGACCAAGGGAGAGGTCAATGCCGCAGAGTTCGAGAGCGTATGCCGTCAGCTGATGGCGAAGTTCCCGAGGGCAAAGAAGGTCATCATCACCCTGCGCGGTTCCATCAACGCCAACCACAACACCTGGGGCGGCGTTCTCTTCGACGGGACAACCCTTTACCAGTCACCTCGCTACGACATCACCCACATCGTTGACCGCGTCGGAGGCGGAGACTCATTTATGGGCGGACTCATCTACGGACTGCTCACCTACACCACAGACGACCAGAAGGCCCTCAATTTCGCGGTTGCGACTTCCTGCCTGAAGCACACCATCTTCGGTGACTACAACCAGGTGACCGTGGCAGAAGTGGAGAACCTGATGAACGGTGACGGATCAGGTAGGGTTTCAAGATAAGTCGGACTGATTTCAAGAGAATCAAGGAGAAATTCAGATATGGCAAAATACAACAAACTTCAGGTTATCGCGGCAATGAAGGAGACAGGAATGGTCCCTGTCTTCTACAATGCCGACGCTGAGACTGCCAAGGCAGTCCTCAAGGCTTGCTATGACGGTGGCGTGCGCGCCTTCGAGTTCACCAACAGGGGTGACTTCGCACAGGAAGTGTTCGCCGAACTGGTCAAATATGCGAACAAGGAACTTCCGGGAATGATTGTCGGAATAGGTTCCGTTGTGGATCCAGGCACAGCCGCACTCTACCTTCAGTTGGGTGCGAACTTCGTGGTGGGCCCTCTCTTCAATCCTGAGATCGCTCCTGTCTGCAACCGCAGGCTCGTGCCTTACTGCCCAGGCTGTGGCACAGTCTCTGAGGTGGGCAAGGCCCAGGAACTCGGCTGCGACCTTTGCAAGGTGTTCCCTGGAGATGTCCTCGGCCCTGCATTCGTGAAAGGTCTCCGCGCACCTATGCCGTGGAGCCAGATTATGGTGACAGGAGGCGTGAAGCCGACAAAGGAGAACCTCGAAGGCTGGTTCAAGGCAGGCGTGACCTGCGTCGGGATGGGCAGCAACCTCTTCCCTAAGGAAGTGATCGCAGCCAAGGAGTGGGGCAAGATTTCTGAACTCTGCCGCACGGCCCTCGACATCATCAAAGAAGTAAGACAATAACAACATACTACCCCCAAATGACAATGGATTCAACATCTAAAAAACTGATGACCAACTGGAGGTGGTGGATGTGTGGACTTCTGTTCATTGCCACTACCGTGAACTATATGGACCGCCAGGTCCTCTCACTCACTTGGAAGGACTTCATCGCACCAGAATTCCACTGGACTGACAGCGACTACGGTACAATCACGGCCATATTCTCGATAGTGTATGCCATCTGTATGCTGTTCGCCGGAAAGTTTGTTGACTGGATGGGCACAAAGAAAGGCTATCTCTGGGCAATCGGAATCTGGTCAACAGGCGCGTGCCTCCACGCTCTCTGCGGATGGGCCACAATGCACATCGAAGGCTATGAGACCGTTCAGGCAATGGCAGCCGTGCAGACAGGCTCTGCTGCCGCCCTGGCAATCGCCTCCACAAGCGTCTGGCTTTTCATCGCGGCACGCTGCATCCTCGCTCTTGGTGAGGCGGGCAACTTCCCTGCGGCCATCAAGGTGACTGCCGAGTACTTCCCTAAGAAGGACCGCGCTTTCGCGACCTCAATCTTCAACTCAGGCGCATCCGTAGGTGCTCTTGTCGCTCCTGCGACAATTCCTCTCCTCGCCCAGTTCTTCAAGGACAAAGGCATCGGAGGCGGATGGGAGATGGCATTCATCATCATCGGTGCCCTCGGTTTCATCTGGATGGGTCTCTGGGTGTTTATGTACAACAAGCCAAAGAACTCCAGATTCGTCAACAAGGCTGAACTTGAGTACATCAACCAGGACGACAAGGAGGACACTTCCGCCGTCAAGACAGACAGCGATGAAGTGAAGATTCCTTTCTGGAAATGCTTCACCTACCGTCAGACCTGGGCATTCATCACAGGAAAGTTCTTCACCGACGGAGTGTGGTGGTTCTTCCTGTTCTGGGCTCCTGCATACTTCTCCGACCAGTTCGGCTACAAGTCATCTTCAGGAATGGGAATGGCGCTTATCATCACCCTCTACGCAATTGTGACTGTGATTTCCATCTACGGAGGCTACCTTCCTAAAGTGTTCATTGACAAGAAGAAGATGAACCCTTATCAGGGCCGTATGCTTGCAATGCTCATTTTCGCGTTCTTCCCGCTCGTGGCACTTTTCGCCCAGCCTCTCGGATCGTACTCCGCTTGGTGGCCGGCAATCCTCATCGGTATCGCCGGAGCAGGACATCAGGCCTGGTCGGCAAACCTGTTCTCCACAATCGGAGATATGTTCCCTAAGAGCGCAATCGCCACCATCACCGGGATCGGAGGAATGGCAGGCGGTATCGGTTCATTCTTCATCCAGAAGGGCGCTGGTATGCTCTTCACCCACACGGATGAACTCGGACAGGCGTTCAACTTCCTCGGCTTCTACGGCAAACAGGGAGGATATTTCATTATGTTCTGCTTCTGCGGTCTTGCATACATCATCGCCTGGAGCATAATGAAGGCCCTCGTGCCTAAGTACAAGAAGATCGAGGCATAAACAAGGCATAATCCATAATACCAAAAATCTATAATTCCAGGTATGGGCCGGCCCGTGAGGGTCGGTCCATATTATATTCCCCCTACTCCGACTGCCGTCGGCTGTTCACTGCAAAAAGTCCAACGGACTGTTTTGCTTTTCGTTCACGACCCCATTGCGGGGGAAGTGGCGACCTTATACCCTTTCCGTATTTGCATTCGCAAATACCCGGGGCGGTCGCGGCGTCTGAGTACTGCCAATATGTCAGTATGTCCGCCAATGGCAGGCAATTTGTTTGTCCCGTTGTGCCATTTTTGTGTCGGTGACGACGGAAAACAAGGCTTAGGCGAAGAAAATAAATAAGGAGAAAATATATGGAAAATATGAACAAAGAGGAGAAAGATCTGAGGCAGGAGGAGACTGCCGCCGTCAAGGAAGAGAAGAAGGCGGGCAAAGAGGAAAAGGCATCCAAAAAGGAGCAGAAGGCGGACAAGAAGGCCTCTGCAAAGGTTGCGCAACTTGAGGAGAAAGTCGCCGCATTAGAGGAGAAGAACAAGGAGATGGAGGAGAAGTCGCTGAAGGACAAGGACGACTACATACGCCTGATGGCCGAATTCGACAATTTCAGGAGGAGGACGGCACAGGAGAGACTGGATCTGGTCAGCACGGCATCCGAGGAAATCATCAAGGGGATTCTTCCTATTCTCGATGATTTTGAGAGGGCTGTGAAGGCTCTTTCCGAAACAGAGGACAGCGCATCGGCAAAGGAAGGCACCGAGTTGATATACAACAAATTGATGAACTATCTCAAGTCAAAGGGCCTTGCGAGGATTGAGACAGAAGGGAAGGACTTTGACACGGATTTCTTCGAGGCAGTCGCACAGTTCCCAGTACAGGAGGAGGACAAGAAAGGAAAGGTTTTCGATGTCGTCCAGGCTGGCTACACATTGAACGGCAAGGTGATAAGGTTTGCCAAAGTGGTTGTCGGAATCTGAGCGCAGCACGGTTTTACTGATTCGTAAAGGAGGTCAATTTTTATGGCAGAGAAAAGGGATTATTATGAAGTGCTGGGCGTTGAAAAGAACGCCTCGCTTGACGACATAAAGAAAGCGTACAGGAAAAAGGCCATCCAGTACCATCCGGACAAGAATCCGGGCAACAAGGAGGCCGAGGAGAAATTCAAGGAGGCGGCCGAGGCCTATTCCGTGCTCAGCGATGCGGACAAGAGGGCAAAATATGACCGCTTCGGACACGCGGGACTCGGAGGCCAGGCAGGTCCTGACTTCAGCGGAGGATTCGGCGACCTGAACGACATCCTGAACAATCTGTTCGGAGGAGGATTCGGAGGCGGATTCGGCGGATTCAGCGGATTCGGGAGAGGGTTTGGAGACGACGGACCTTCCCAGAGGGTCAGCAGGGGGCGTGACATAAGGGTCCGTGTGAAGATGACGCTTGAGGAAATAGCCCGTGGCGCGGAAAAGGAGATAACCATCGAGAAGAATGTGCCTTGCGGCGAATGCGGCGGAAGGGGCGCGAAGAACGCCTCAGACATTAAAACCTGCCCTGCCTGTCACGGTACAGGCCAGGTGAAGAGGGTTATGAACACATTCCTCGGACAAAGCGTCACATACTCCACCTGCCAGCAGTGCGGTGGAGAGGGAAAGGTCATCAGCAATCCGTGCAGGCATTGCGGAGGGACCGGTCTTGAGCGCAAGAAGGAGACTGTCAAGGTTAAGATTCCGGCAGGTGTCGAGAACGGTATGCAGCTGACCGTCAGAGGTGCAGGCCACGCCGCAAAGAACAACGGGGTGAACGGAGACCTTCTGGTGCTCATCGAGGAAGTGCAGCATCCTGAGTTGAAGCGTGACGGGAACAATCTCCTTTACACAAAAATCATATCCGTGACCGACGCTATCCTCGGTGCGGAGGCCGAGATCCCTTGCCTTGACGGGAAGTACAATGTCAAGATCGAGCCGGGAACGCAGTCAGGCACAGTTGTAAGGCTCAAGGGCAAAGGCCTGCCGTCTCTCAATTCCGGCGTAGGAGACCTTTATGTCAAGTATATAGTCTGGATTCCGAAGAAGCTTTCAAGGGAAGAGAAGGAGGCCTTGGAGAGGATGAGGGGAAGCGAAAGTTTCCGTCCGAATCCGAGCAGGGAGGACAAGAGTTTCTTCGACAGGCTTAGGGATATGTTCTGACAATAAGGAGTTGACTCCCATAGCGGACTGAAAGGACATTTTTCTGGTGTAATTCCTTGAAAATTTCCTGAAAAAGTTTGGATGATTGAAATTAATTTGTACCTTTGCAGTCCCAAAAACAAAGCAACCTCTTACGCAGGGTTAAAACAAGTTGAATAAGTCGTAATGTTGCCACTAAAAACATCTACAATTATGGATTTGATGAAAGTTGTTGAGCAGGCTTTCGCGAATGAGAAAGTTGCTTCATACCCTAAGTTCAAGGCAGGTGACACAATCACTGTGACCTACCGCATTAAGGAGGGAGACAAAGAAAGGCTCCAGAAATTCAGAGGAGTGGTTATCCAACTCAGAGGTGCGACTCCTACGACAAAGACCTTCACCATCAGGAAGGTGTCAAATGGAGTAGGCGTTGAAAGGATTTTCCCGATTGAGTCACCGTTCATTGATTCAATTGAACTCAACAAGGTTGGTAAAGTCCGCAGGGCAAGAATCTTCTACCTCCGCAACCTGTCCGGTAAGAAGGCACGCATCAAAGAGAAGAGAAGCGGTCTTGTAAAAGAAGAGACAGCAGAATAACAACAGCAGACCGAAAGGTCTCTGATTCGGCCCCTTAGCTCAACTGAATAGAGCATTTGACTACGGATCAAAAGGTTACAGGTTTGAATCCTGTAGG
>JBJEJS010000261.1:0-10985 GCA_051878235.1 Candidatus Cryptobacteroides sp. | reverse complement strand
GAATGGAGAAGAGTTCATCCTGATAATATTCGAAGAAGGCGGAAGTCCTGTAGGCAGACACTATCGCCATCTTGTGCTGCCTGACCCAGGGGACGGAATAATCCACCTTTATCTCCTTTATGGGGAGGGAATAGCCGTTGTCTCCGTGCACCACAGGGAAGGAAAGCGGCTGCATCCCTGATGCCGAGTAGAAATGGCATCTGTTCCTGTAGGACTGTTTCTGATAGTTTTCGGACGCCTCGATGTATGCAGATGCGGGGGAATCCACTATAGATTTACCGCCCTTCCTCAAAATCGCTTCTTGGGAAAGGGCGGCAAAATATTGGACAGGCGGTAAATACGCCGTTGTCAGCAGGACAGGCACTATTCCATCTCCCCTTTGGCATCGGAGCCGTTGTTGCTCCGGACAATGCCTCTCTTGGAATTCCTGATGAAATTGAGGATGGTGTCACGCTCCTCTGACTGAGGGAAGCCTATCTCCACCCTCGCGCAGGCATCGCTGACATTCATACCGCTTGAGTATATGATGTCATATATGTCCTTGATGTTGCGGATCTGGTCGGAGGTGAAGCCCCTGCGACGCAGACCGACGATGTTGATTCCAGCGAATGTGATCGGCTCCCTTCCGCAAAGGATGAACGGAGGGATGTCCTTGTTTATCTTGGATCCGCCGCCCACCATAGCGTGCTTGCCGATCTTTGAGAACTGGTGCGCCATCGTGCCTCCTCCGAGGATAGCCCAGTCATCGACATCGGTCTCTCCTGCAATGCCGACATAACTTACGAGGATGCAGTGCTCGCCGACAGTACAGTCGTGTGCCACGTGGGTATAGGACATCAGGAGGGTGTTGCTTCCGATTCTGGTGACTCCCTTGCCGCTTGCCTTTGTGCCCCTGTTGATTGTGGCACATTCACGGATGTTCACATTGTCACCGATCTCCACGTATGTCACCTCACCCTCGAACTTGAGGTCCTGCGGGATTGCTCCGATGACCGCTCCGGGGAACACCGTGCAGTTTTTTCCCATCTTGACATAATCAAAGATTGTTGCGTGCGGAAGAATCTTGCAGCCGTCGCCTATTTCGACATTTCCGGCAATGAAGGCGTATGGTCCAACTTCAATGTTGTCACCGAGTTTCGCGTCCGGATGGACTGTTGCAAGAGGATGGATGCTGTTCATATTTCTGTCATTTTAAGTGCTCCGCGACCATTGCGGCCACTTTGGTGTTTATAGAATGGCCTGACTTGTAGGCAGTGACCTTGGCGTTCAGGAATCCTCCCACAAGCCTGAGGTCGCCGATCAAGTCAAGAAGTTTGTGCCTTGCGCACTCGTTGGGGAAGCGCAAGGTGAGATTGTTCAGATAGCCTTCGCTTGAAGCCTTGAGTTTCGGGACATTGAACAGTTTGGACATATGCTCAATCTGGGCATCCGTCACAGGATGCTCCACAATGACAATCGCATTGTCGACATCACCGCCCTTCACAAGGTTGTTGCGGAAAAGGAACTCGATTTCGTGGAAGAACACGAAAGTGCGGCAGACACCTATCTCCTCGGCATACACCTTGGAGAAGTCCCAATGTGCGGTCTGCACTCCGAGGACTTTGGAATTGAAGTCTATGGTCAGGTCGAAAGACGGCTTGTCTGACGGCTCAAGCCTGATATATGCCCCTGTCTCCTCATTTTTGTATTCGACAGTGTCCTTCAGTTCGAGGAATTTGCGAGGAGCGTCCTGCTCCACAATCCCCCCGTGCCAGATTGCATCGATGTATGGCTTCGCGCTGCCGTCAAGGATGGGCACTTCCACATTGTCAATCTCAATGACGGCATTGTCAACCCCCATCCCTGTAAGGGCGGAGAGAAGATGCTCGATGGTGGCGACAGAGACATCGCCCTTGGAAATGGTCGTGCTCCTCGCCGTTGAGGAGACATTGCCTGCAAGAGCCTCAACGACAGCATCAGGACCGATGTCAGTCCTTATGAACTTTATTCCATAATCAACCGGTGCAGGTTTGATTCTGACCGTAGCGACTTTCCCCGTGTGGAGTCCCTTCCCGTCAAAACTGTATTCTTTTTTTAATGTCTGTTGTCTTTGGGTCATCTTGCCTTAAAATATGTCCATCCTGGCACAATTTAACAATCGGGGCGCAAAGATAAGAAATTTTATTCAATTATCTGTCATTTATTTTTGCCCTGTTGCCTGAAAATGGCATACGACCTCAAGAATTCCCTCATAGGAATAGCCGGGGTCCCCATATATGCCTGCCCCGGGGTCTTTATGTTGGAGATAAGTCCTGACTGCGCTGAGAAGGAAGTGTTGTCCGGAACTGTGAGATGGCCTGCGATTCCGACCTGGCCTCCTATGACACAATGCTTTCCTATTTTCGTGGAGCCCGCGATTCCGGTCTGTGCGGCCATCACGGTGTCCTCTCCTACCTCGACATTGTGCGCTATCTGGCAGAGGTTGTCGATCTTCACTCCCCTCCTGATGATTGTCGATTCTATCTGGGACTTGTCAATGGTCGTGTTCGCCCCGATTTCGACATCATCCTCGATGATGACTATGCCGTTGTGCTCTATCTTCTTGTAGGTCCCGTCATCCTGAGGGGCAAACCCGAAGCCGTCAGAGCCGATGACCGCATTGGCGTGGATGATGACATTGTTCCCGATCCTCATCCCCGGATATATCCTCACACCGGGATAAAGGATGCAGTTGTGCCCTATCGTCACATCGTCGCCGACATAGACATTCTCATATATCTTGGTGTAATCCCCCACTTTGGCGCGCCGCCCGACATACGCGAAGTCGCCGACATACACCTTCTTTCCGAATTTCGTGGAGCAGAAATACTTCGAGCGCATCCCCCTGTGCCTTTTGTAGGAGCGTTTCATTGCGGTCACATAGTCAAGCAGCTGCGCCACCGCCGAGTAGGCATTGTCCACCCTGACCATTGTCGCCCTTACAGGCTGTGAAGGCTCGAAAGAATTGTTGACCAATATTATGGAAGCATTGCACCCGTACACATAGTGCTCATATTTTGGATTGGCGAAAAAACAGATGGCTCCCGGCTTCCCGTTCTCTATCCTCGCGAATGTCGACACTTTTGCCTCAGGATCCCCCTCGACTGTGCCTCCGAGGATTTCCGCGATTTCCTTTGCCTTGAACTCCATATTTTTTGTAGCAGTTAACTGTTCAAATTTTGTGTTTTCGTAAAATTGTTATACCTTTGCCGCGTGAGTTAGAAATGGGGGCGGGCAGCCCCCTTATTTTATGTCAGACAGCGACTATGGTAACTACAGAGATTAAAGATGCAATGGAGGGGGCAATCGTTGCACGGGGCTGCTTCATTGTTGACATAAAGATTTCAAAGGACAACGACATCGAACTGACAATCGAGTCCGCTGATTCGGTCGTGACCCTTGACGACTGTGTGGAGCTGAGCCGGGTATTCGAATCGCATTTCGACAGGGAGAAGGAGGACTATTCCCTGACCGTCACATCCGCAGGGCTGGACTGTCCGTTCAAGGTGCACGCGCAGTACCTCAAGGCTTTAGGGACTGAGGTCGAGGTCTCCCTCAAAGGCGGGAAAAGGTTCAATGCCGTCCTGACGGCTGTGTCGGAGGAGGGCGTGACCCTGAAATATGAGGCGATGGAGAGCGTGGAGGGCCGCAAACGCAAGGTCAAGGTCTCAAGGGAGGATTTCTTCGGCTTCGGGGAGGTCAACTCCGTCAGGCCTCATATCGTCTTTTAGCATATTTTATATATTCCGTATATATTAAATATACCATATATATGATATGCCATATCAGGAAATATATATTTTATATATAACATAAGGACATAAAAATCAGACATATAAAATATAAGACAATAAAAATGGAAAAGACAGAACTTAAAGACGCTTTTTCGGAGTTCAAGAATCTGAAGAACATCGACAGGCCCACGATGATGGGTGTTTTGGAGGATGTGTTCCGCACCCAGTTGGCGAAGACCTACGGCTCGGCTGACAATTTCGACATCATCATCAACATCGACAAGGGTGACTGCGAGATTTACTGGAACCGCGAGGTCGTGGAGGAGGTCGAGGACCCGAACACCCAGATTGCGCTTTCAGAGGTGAACAAGGAGGATGACGAATATGAAATCGGCGAGACCTTCGCCACAAAGGTGGATATGAAGAGTTTCGGACGCAGGGGCATCCTGAATCTTCGCCAGAATCTTCAGGGAAGGATTATGGACATCGAGAAGGCAAACCTCTACAACAAGTATTCGGGGATGATCGGAGAGATTTTCACCGGAGAGGTTTACCAGACCTGGTCAAAGGAGGCGCTCATCCTCGACGAGGACGGGAACGAGCTCAGGCTGCCTAAGTCGGAGCAGATTCCCGGAGAGCACTTCAAGAAGAACGACACGGTGAAGGCAATCATCAAGAGCGTGGAGATGAAGAACAACACGACTCCTTACATCGTGCTGTCAAGGACATCCAACGAGTTCCTGGAGAAGTTGTTCGAGCAGGAGGTCCCTGAGATTTACGACGGGCTGATCACAATCAAGAAGGTGGTCAGGGTCCCGGGCGAGCGCGCGAAGGTGGCCGTAGAGTCCTACGACGAGAGGATCGACCCTATCGGAGCCTGCATCGGTGTCAAGGGGTCAAGGATCATAGGCATCGTGCGTGAGCTCAGGAATGAGAACATCGATGTCCTCCAATGGACAAGCAACACCCAGTTGCTCATTCAGAGGGCTTTGAGTCCTGCGAAGATTTCTTCTGTGGTGCTCGGCGGTCCTGAGGAGTCAATCAAGGTGTATATGCACTCCGACGAGGTGCGCAAGGGTATCGGCAAGGGCGGATGCAACATCAAGCTTGCGGGTATGCTCGTGGGCAAGGAGATCGAGGTCTGGAGGGACGACGAGGAGGATGTGCTTCTGAGCGAGTTCTCCAACGAGATCGAGCCTTGGATCATCGGAAGGCTCCAGGCAATCGGATGCGACACCGCAAAGAGCGTCCTTTCATACACTCCTGCCGACATCGCCAAGAGGGCTGACCTCGAGGACGAGCAGGTGGATGAGGTGTTCCGCATCCTCAGGGAGGAGTTCGAGGAAGACAACGAATAGCAGGTCTTCCTGTTCAGGTGCGGAAAGGTTCCGCACCGGTGTTTAGTGTAAAATAAAGGGGTATAAAATATGGCAGAAATACGATTAAGCAAACTTACAAAACAGTTCAACATCGGTCTCTCGACTCTTGTGGAGTTTCTCTCAAGCAAGGGCCTGGAGGTCGAGATGAATCCGAACGCGAAGATTTCTGACAAGTATCTGCGCGACCTTGAGGCGAAGTTCGGAGAGGAGCAGAAACTCAAGCAGGATTCCGAGAAGGTGGCCATCAAACTTAAGGAGATAATTGAACTCGGCTCGAAGAAGAAGAACCAGGATGTGGAGGAGGACGACGAGCCTGTCCAGGAAATAATCATAAAGAGCAACAACCTCACAAAGGCTCCAGCTGCGGAGAAGGTTGCCGAAAAGCCGTCGGAGAAACAGGCTGAGAAACCTGCCGGGAAACCGGCGGAGGCATCTGCGCAGAAGCCGTCCGAGGAGGTCCCTGCAGCACAGGAACAGGCAAGGGCTGAGGCCCCTGCACAGGCCAATGCCGAGCCGGCAAAGCCGGAAAGTGCTGCCGGAGCGGGTACGGACAATGGCCAGACCCTGAAGGTTGTTGACAAGATTGACCTTTCCAAATTCTCAAAACAGTCCAAAAAGGAGCAGCCGTCCGCCAATACCCCTGCGGAAGAGTCCCGTGGACGCAAGGAGAATGTCCCTGAGAAGAAGGAGGAGGCCAGGAAGGCAGAGCAGAAAGAGGATGTGACGGAGTCTCCGAAGGAGGAGAAGCCTCACGAGATAAGGCACACGAAACTGGAGGTAGAGAAACTCGCGGGTCCTGTTGTCGTGGACAAGATCGACCTCTCCGTCTTCGAGACAAGGAAGAGCGGGAAGAAGCGTGAGAGAATCGGGAAGGGCGGAAGCCAGAAGGTCGATGTGACAAAGGTCCAGGCCGACAACGAGACTTCACGCAAGGACAAGAAGAAACAGGAGCAGAGCAAGCGGGAGGACCGCAAGAGCAAACGCAACAGGGGGGCTGAAAGGTTCAAGCCTGCAATGACGGAGGCCGAGACCGAGGAGATGCAGAAGGAAATCCAGAAGCAGATCAAGGAGACCTACGCAAGGATGAACGAGGGGAAGGGCAAGAACAACTTCGGAGCAAAGCACCGCAAGGAGAAGAGGGAACTCGCCTCCCAGAAGATGCAGGAGGAGATGGAACTCCAGGCTTTGGACAAGAAGGTGCTCAAGGTGACCGAGTTCGTGACTGTCAACGACCTGGCGACCTTGATGAACAACACTCCTGTGACAAAGGTCATCGGGGCCTGTATGAATCTCGGTCTTATGGTGTCAATCAACCAGAGGCTCGATGCGGAGGCCCTTGTGCTCGTCGCCGAGGAATTCGGCTACGAGGTCGAGTTCGTCACCGCAGACCTGACAGAGGCCATTGCCCAGGAACAGGAGAGCGACGATGACGGAAACCTCGTTCCGAGACCTCCGGTAATCACCGTGATGGGACACGTTGACCACGGTAAGACTTCCCTCCTCGACCACATCAGGAAGTCCAATGTGATTGCGGGAGAGGCAGGAGGAATCACCCAGCACATCGGTGCCTACAATGTGAAGCTTCCTGACGGGCAGAGGATAACATTCCTCGACACCCCTGGTCACGAAGCCTTCACCGCAATGCGTGCGCGCGGAGCGAAGATGACTGACCTTGCCATCATCATCATCGCCGCCGACGACGCGATAATGCCGCAGACAATCGAGGCAATCAACCACGCCCAGGCTGCGGGAGTCCCTATGATTTTTGCAATCAACAAGATAGACAAGCCGGGGGCAAACCCTGACAAAATCAAGGAGCAACTCGCGAATATGAACATCCTTGTGGAGGACTGGGGCGGAAAATACCAGTGCCAGGAAATCTCCGCAAAGAAGGGAATCAATGTCGACAAACTCCTCGACAAGGTGCTGCTTGAGGCTGAACTTCTTGAACTCAAGGCAAATCCGTCCAGAAGGGCATCGGGAGCCGTCATCGAGTCGTCACTCGACAAGGGACGCGGCTACCTTGCGACAGTCCTCGTCCAGAACGGGACGATGAGGGTCGGCGACATTATGCTCAGCGGATGCTACACAGGAAGGGTCAAGGCGATGTTCAACGAGCGCGGTCAGAAAGTTGACGAGGCAGGTCCTTCGACACCTGTCTCCGTGCTCGGACTCAACGGGGCCCCTACCGCAGGAGAGACCTTCAATGTGATGGCAGATGAGAAGGAGGCGAAGGACATAGCCAACAAGAGGGAGCAGCTCATCCGCATCCAGGGCATCAAGACCCAGAAGCATATGACCCTTGAGGAGATCGGCCGCAGGATTGCCATCGGAAACTTCAAGGAACTCAATGTCATCGTCAAAGGTGATGTGGACGGCTCCATCGAGGCCCTTTCCGACTCCCTGCTCAAACTTTCCACAGAGGAGGTCAGGGTGAATGTAATCCACAAGGCTGTGGGTGCCATCTCCGAATCGGATGTCCTTCTTGCAGCCGCTTCGGATGCCATCATCATCGGCTTCCAGGTCCGTCCTTCGGCAAACGCGAGGAAACTCGCCGAGAAGGAGGAGATCGAGATCAGGCTCTACTCCGTCATCTACGATGCGATCAACGAGGTCAAGAGCGGTATCGAGGGTATGCTTGAGCCTGAGGAGAAGGAGGAGGTCACCGCAACCGCCGAGGTTATGGAAACCTTCAAGATCTCCAAGGTCGGCACAATCGCAGGATGTATGGTCAAGGAAGGCAAGTTGAGCAGGAATGCGAAAGTGCGCGTGATCCGCGACGGAATCGTGGTTTACACAGGCGAACTCGGCTCACTGAAACGCTTCAAGGACGATGTCAAGGAGGTATCCGCAGGAATGGACTGCGGTCTGAACATCAGCGGCTACAACGACATCAAGATCGGCGATGTGGTCGAGGCCTACACCATCGTGGAAATCAAGAGGACCCTGTAATTCAGGGCATACGGCACATTGCAAAAAACGGGAGCAGGATGACTGCTCCCGTTTTTTGTGACGGACTTGCCGTCTTGCACGGCAACACCTACCTAAAGCCAGACTTCATCCATTCGTCTCCACATCCGGCGGTACACTCCTGCCGTCCTGCCAGGCGACACCGACTTCCCGTCATGCCCGACAAAACATACTTCCCGTCATGCCCGACCCCGATCGGGCATCTCTTCCGACAAGATTCCCGGTCAAACCGGGAATGACGAAAAACATCAAGCCAGGAATGACGAAAAAGGTCAGGCCTGGAACGACTGAGAAATCAGGCTATGATTGACGAAAAACGTCAGACCAAGAACGACGAAAAAGTCTCGTCAATGGTATGATGCCAGAACAGGGAACGGCGAAAAGTCATTTCCTGAGCCAGGCGGTAACCGCAGCGATGTCCTCATATTTCGGAGTGTCCTCCGTGAAGGCAGGGAAGAAACTGCGGATCTCACGATAGGCAGCCGCCGTGTGCGGAGCGAGCCTGTCGGATATTTTCAGGATGTCAACCGCCTGTACCATACCCATATACAGGATTGAAAGCACCTGGAATGAGTTTTCGATGACCTTTGCAGCGATGAGGGCTGAATTTGTGCCCATACTCACTATGTCCTGATTGTCGTTGTTGTTCGGTATGCTGTGCACATACATCGGATTGGACAGGGTCTGGCACTCCGCCGTGGTCGAGGTGGCGGTGAACTGGGAAGCCTGAAGGCCGTAATTCAGTCCGAGGACACCCATATTCACGAAAGGAGGAAGAATCTCGTTGATCCTGTCGTGGAAAAGATAGTTCAACTGCCTCTCGCAGAGCATCGTCATCTTCGTGACGGCAATCTTCAGTTTGTCCATCTCGAAAGAGACATAGTCCCCGTGAAAGTTCCCGCCGTGATAGACATTCTGCGTGTCGGGATCGACCATCGGATTGTCGCAGGACTAATTGACCTCATTCACAAGGACTTTCTCCGCATTTTCCAGTTCGTCCAGCACCGGTCCGAGAATCTGCGGGACGCATCTCAGCGAGTAATACGGCTGGACCTTGTGGGCAAAAGTCTTTTCAAGATGCTTGTGGTCATAGAGTTCGTTCTCACGTTTGAGCACGCAGGTGCTTCCCTCGACATATTCCCTCATCATCCTCGCGACCTCGCGCTGTCCGTGATGCAGTTTCGCATCATTGATCGGAACAGCCATAAAGTCATCGAACGACGCCGCGATCTCATTCATCATCACCGATGCGAGGACCGCCTTGTCAAACAGCCTACGGGCAAGGACGATGTTCACAATCCCGATTCCGGTCATCACCGAAGTGCCGTTAGTGGCTGAGAGGCCCTCCCTGATGCGCATCTTCAGAGGCTCAATCCCGAGAGATGCGAGCACTTCCGCTGTCTTTCTGAGTTCCCCCTTGTAAAAGACCTCACCTTCTCCGATGAGGGCAAGGGCGATATGGGCGAGCTGCACGAGGTCACCGCTCGCCCCGACACTTCCGTGTTCAGGTATATATGGATATATTCCGTTGTTTATGAAAGACACAAGTATGTCCACAAGTTCGCGGTGCACTCCTGACTTACCCTGAAGGAAGGTCATCAGCCTGGCAAGCATAGCCGCCCTCACGTATGTCTTGTCAAGAGGTTTGCCCGCACCTGTCGAATGGCTGCGGATGATGTTGTACTGCAACTGGGTAAGGTAGGCATCATCGACACGGTACTGCGCCATCGGGCCGAATCCCGTGTTTATGCCATATATGATCTTGTCCCTGGAGAACTCCTCCAGAAAGGCATAACTCCTGTCAACTTCGGACATTGCCTCGTCAGAGATCCGAACATCAGAGTTTTCGAAAATGATTTTGACAAGTTCGTCAAGACTTATCCTTTTCCCTATTTCCATAATAAAAAACTTATGTCAAACGGGGTACAAATTTATAATGAAATGGGGAAATATCAAATATCAGGATTATTTCGTGTGCCCGAACATAAATCCTATGTACAACCTCGGCCCCGCCATAAAATCGGACTGGTGCCTGACCGGGGTCAGCATATAGTCGGCCTTCAGGACGATGTTGATTTTCTGCGACACGGCAAATTCCGTCCCGACGAAAGGAGAGAAAAGGAAATACGTGAACTTGCGGTAAGCCGCCGTGCCGTCCTCCGTGACAAAGTCATCCTTAGGGTCATCAAGCAGGAGCATATTGGTCTGGCTTCCGCCCCCGAGCAGGCCTCCGACAAAAATCCTCCATCTTCCCGCAGTCCAGAAACAGTCGGCAAGAAAACCGCCGTAGGACATCCTCGCCGTGCTTTTGTACTGACCGTATTTCACTGTCGAGACGGCTCCCTCACCCCCGACCCTGAGGTGGTTGCCGAAAACGAAACGGATTGCCCCGCCAATTCCGAAAGGGACTCCCGCCATCCTGACATCCCTTGTGGCGGAGCCTCCTGACATAGTGTAGGACACATTTCCCGCCGAGAGATAGCCTGTGTGCAGCATCATCCCGCCGAAGAATCCATTGTAGGCCATCCTGCCACGAGGCTTTGCCACCGCCGTGACATCCGTTTTTTGGGATGTCCCCAATGAATCAGCCCTGTCTCCCGAAGTAAATCCTCCGGCATCAGCACACAATGTTCCCGCCGCAAGGAGAAGCAATGACGCGGCATAGCGTAAGAATCCCATCCTGAACAACCTGAATTATTTTTTCGCAGGCACGATTTCCTTTCCGAAAGGAATGAGAGCCATAAAGGCCATCTTGAAATGCTGAAGACCGAAAGGGATTCCTATGATGGTTATGCAGCAGACGACACCCGCCGTTATGTGGAGCATCGCGATCTCGACACCTCCGACAAGAATCCATATCACATTCATAAAAATGGCAAGGCAG
>JBJEJS010000260.1:0-2204 GCA_051878235.1 Candidatus Cryptobacteroides sp. | reverse complement strand
AGGCTTTGCGAGAAAGGATGCAAGTCTTCGTGCATAGACATAGATGCCCATAAGGTTGACTCAAGCCGCTGTGTCGTCTGTATGGACTGCATAAGCAACTGTCACAGGGGTGCTGTCAGTTACGGATGGCGTTGGGGCAAGGGTGTTTCCGTCAAGTCCGGCGAGTCTTGTGACACTGCGGATAAGAGGGGAGGAGACACGGCACAGCCTCAGGATGCAGGCAGGAGGGCTTTTGTGGGCGGTGCCCTCATAGCCGTCGGATCGACTGCGTTGAAAGCGCAGCAGGTCAAACTCGACGGAGGGCTTGCGGAGGTCACCTTGCGGAAGCCGTTCAAACGCCAGACTCCTCTCAAACCTGCGGGAGCCGTGTCCCTCAAGCATTTCTCCAGGCATTGTACCGCCTGCCAGCTCTGCGTGAGCGTCTGTCCGAATGATGTGCTGAGGCCTTCAACATCCCTTGACACCTTTATGCAGCCTGAAATGTCATACGAGAGGGGATTCTGCCGTCCTGAGTGTACCAGATGCTCCGAGGTCTGCCCTAACGATGCCATTCTTGAGATCTCCAGGGAGGAGAAATCCTCGACGCAGATCGGACACGCTGTCGTGGACCTTGACAACTGCGTGGTCAAGACTGACGGGGTAAGTTGCGGCAACTGTGCCCGAAGATGTCCTGCAGGGGCAATCAAGTTGGTGAGACTCAATCCTGAAGACTCCCAGTCCCTGCGCATACCTGCCGTGAATGAGGAACGCTGCATCGGTTGCGGAGCCTGCGAGCATCTCTGTCCGGCACAGCCTTTCCCAGCAATACATATTGAAGGTCATACAGTTCACAGAACGATATAGCGACTTTGGTTATGGACAAAATATCAAGGAGAGATTTTCTGAAGAGGAGTGCTGCGGGTGCAGTTGTGGCAGGTGCCGCGTCAGTCGGATGCGCACCTAAGGGGAGTGTCGTCTCCCGGGCTGAATCCGAGGGGGAATTGCCACAGGGTCAGATGACCTTCCGCAAGGACCCGAAAACGGGGAAGGATGTCTCCATCCTCGCCTACGGCTGTATGCGCTGGCCGATGACTATGGATGATGACAACAATGAAATCATAGACCAGGAACAGGTCAATGCCTTGATTGACTGTGCTATGCGGCACGGGGTCAATTATTATGACACCGCTCCTGTCTATCTGCAGGGCAATTCTGAGCGTGCTACCGCGTTGGCGTTGAGCCGTTATCCCCGGGAGTCATATTTCCTTGCGACCAAACTATCCAATTTCAACGCCTCCACCCACAATCTGGCTTTCGCAAAGAAGATGCTCTCGAATTCCCTCAAGAATCTGATGACCGATTACATAGACTATTATCTGTTTCATAGCCTGCACGGGGGAAGGGAGTCATTCGAGAACAGGTTTGTGAAAAACGGCATACTTGACTATTGCCTTGAGAAAAGGAAAAAGGGAGTGATACGCCATCTGGGCTTCTCCTTCCACGACAACAGGCCTAACCTTCAGGAAATCCTCGACTACCACGAGGAGTACAAGGCTAAGACGGGGGAGAATCTCTTCGACTTTGTGATGATACAGATGAACTGGTCGGACTGGCATTATGCCAAAGGCAAGGATGCCAATGCCGCAGACCTTTATGCCCTGCTTGAGGAACACGACCTTCCTGTGATGGTTATGGAGCCTCTTCTCGGAGGCAGGCTGTCCAATGTGCCTGACCATATCGCCAAGATGTTCAAGGAACTGGAGCCGCAGAAGTCTGTGGCGTCCTGGGCGTTCCGCTTTGCCGCCTCACACAGGAATGTGCAGACCGTATTGAGCGGGATGACATATATGGAGCATCTCCAGGACAACCTCAAGACATATTCTCCGCTTGTCGAACTGAATGACTCCGAGAAGGAGTTCCTCGACAGAATGGCGGGACTGATGCACCAGTATCCGATTGTGAACTGTACAGGCTGCGAGTATTGTATGCCTTGTCCATACGGCCTGGACATCCCTGCAATTTTCGCCCATTACAACAAATGCGTGAACGAGGGATATGTCTCTTCGGACAGCCAGGATGAGGAATACCGCAGGAACCGCCGTGCCTTCCTTGTTAGTTACGACAGGGCAATCCCGAAACTCCGCCAGGCGGACAGGTGCATCCAGTGCCGCAAGTGTATGACGGAGTCGCATTGCCCTCAGCGCATCAACATCCCGGGGGAACTG
>JBJEJS010000259.1:0-2207 GCA_051878235.1 Candidatus Cryptobacteroides sp. | reverse complement strand
ACCTCCGTGCCCGCATCGAGCAGGGCCTGCCTCCAGGAAAGGAGAGCCTCTTCCTGCTGCGCTTTGGCAATCCTGAGACTGGCAATGTTGCCGCCCCTGTTGAACAACGGCTGGAGAAGGGAGCCGAGAGCCTGTGCGATGAACGAGGCAGGGTCGCTCAGGCGGATCCCCCCGCCGCTCCATCCCGCAGCCCCGTTCAGGGTGATGCTCGGATAGAACGCCCCTCTCGCCTTGTTCACGGCATAATAATATTGCTTCAACTGCGCCTCCGCCCTCCTTATGTCAGGTCTTGAGGACAGGAGGTCAAGGGGGATGCCCACAGAAAGGATCTGCGGGAAGTCCTGTGCGTGGATGCTGCCCCTTTCGATGACTCCGCAGGAGCGGCCGAGGAATGATGAGAGGGTGTTCTCCGTCTGTGTAATCTGCATTTCGATGTCGGCGAGAGTGACCTCGGCGGACAATTTTCCAGACACACCGAAGTCGATGTCGGTCCTGTCCGCCTGCCCTGCAAGGGACAGTGCCTCTATAGTGGATATGTATTCCTCCCAACTTTCAACGGTCCTCCTTGTCACATCCGCCTGTGCATCCAGCATAAGAAGGGTGTAGTAACTCTGCGCCACAGTCGAAATCACCTGCGTGCGGACAAATTCCGAATACGCCTCGCTCTCTTCAAGGGCCGCCTTGGCCTGCCGTTTGGCATTGGTCAGTTTCCCGAAGAAGTCCACCTCCCAACTTGCTGACAAGGTCCCGCTCCAGGCATACCGCCCTGACCCTCCGTCCTGACCCTGTGCTGTTGATGACTGCCCTCCGTTTTCCGCCGAGAGTTCACCCCCGAGTTCCAATGAGGGGAGATAGCCGAGGCGGGAAGTCATCAGTCTTGCCTGTGCCTCGCTGACTTTCAGCAATGCGACCTTCAGGTCCGTGTTCTCCCTGAGGCCCTCCCTGACCAATGTCCTCAGGTGGGGATCGGTGAACAGGCTGTCCCACGGGAGAAGGGCTGCGGACTCCTGCCCTCCCGAATCAGTCAAGGATGTGTCCTGCCTGAATCCCTCTCCGGCGGATATTTCAGGCCTTTCATATTTCCTGTATAAGGAGCAGCCTGCCGACATAAGGAGGACTGCCGCCAACATCAATATATTCCTTTTCATTTCAACTTCTCCTGAATGTACTGAAACACTGTGAACAACGCGGGGACGACGAACAGCAGGGCAAGCGTGCCCGTCAGCATACCTCCGATGACCCCGACTCCGAGCGAGATGTTGCCGTTGGCTCCCGCCCCTGATGCGAAGACCAGAGGGAGCATACCTATCACAAGGGTCAGCGCGGTCATCAATATCGGCCTGAACCGCACCCCTGCGGCAGACAGGGCGGCATCCCTGATGCTCATACCCTCCTTGCGCCTGGTCGAGGCATATTCCGTCAGAAGGATCGCCGTCTTCGACAGAAGTCCTATCAGCATTATCAGTCCCGTCTGCATATATATGTTGTTCTCAAGCCCTACGGCCCGCGCGAAAAGGAAACTTCCCGCAAGACCGAAAGGAACGGAAAGAATGACCGCCAGCGGAATGAATACACTCTCGTACAAACCGCAAAGAATAAGATATATGAAAAAAATGCAAATGGTAAAAATAAGGGCGGTGTTGTCACTTCCCGCTTCCTCACGCGAGATGCCTCCGAACTCGTACCCGTACCCTGTCGGAAGAGTCTGTGAAGCGACCTCGCGGATGGCTGCTATCGCGTCGGAAGAACTGTACCCTTCTGCTGGCGTGCCATTCACCGATATACAATTATACATATTGAACCTTGACAGGGACTCCGCGCCGTAGGTCTTTTCGAGTCTGACGAACTGTCCCACAGGAGCCATCTGACCGTCGGATGTCCTCACGAACATATTGTCAAGGGAGGATGCGTCGAGCCTGTAACCGCTCGATGCCTGCACTATCACCCTGTAAAGTTTCGAGAAGCGGTTGAAATTGGAGGAATAACTGCCTCCGACATATCCCGAGATGACGGAGAGCACATCCTTGACCTGCACATTCAGGCGTTTGCACCTTGCGGCGTCTATCTCCAGCCTGTACTGCGGGAACTTGGTGTCGAAGGTGGTGTACGCCATCGCCACCTCATCCCTCGCGTTCAGGGCACGGATGAAATTGTCGCTGTGCTCCTTGAGTTTGTCAATGTCCCCTCCCGTCTTGTCCTGGATATAC
>JBJEJS010000258.1:0-2213 GCA_051878235.1 Candidatus Cryptobacteroides sp. | reverse complement strand
TCACGGGTGTATGCTTTGCGGGAAATGCACGATGGTCTGCCCAAGGGCAATCAACACGAGGCATCTGATAATGTCTATATATAAAGTTTACGGGGAGGAAGCGCAGTGAGAGAGAGATTTCTGACAGGCTACAACAATTTTGTCCTGCCGTTCCTTGTCGGAATGGTGTTCATACTGACATATTGCGTGGTATGCCTCATCAGAATCCTCCACCAGCTGCCGCGCGAGGACCGCAAGCGTCTCCTTGTCTCCCTGATTACCCCGAAGACCCTGCTGAAGAACATCAGGGACATATTCTGCGACTGCCTTTTCCATGTAAAGATCTGGAAGAGGAACAAACTTCTTGGATATATGCACTCCAGCATAGCCTTCGGATGGTTTATGCTGATTGTAATCGGGCACATTGAGGTCTTCCTGTATGTGCCCCACAGGGCAAAGTTCCTGTATTATCCGATATTCTTCAGGTATTTTGTCGCCGAGACGGAAAGCACCCTGAGGGGAGGCTTCTTCTTCTTCCTGATGGATTTCTTCCTTCTGATAGTCCTGAGCGGAATCTTCCTTGCAATGCTCAAGAGGATCAGGTCAAGGCTGTTCGGGATGAGGCGCACCACCAACCAGAGCCTTCCCGACACCATCGCGCTTTACTCCCTTTGGTCCATATTCCCCCTCAGGCTTCTTGCCGAGGGTTTCACGGCGGAAATCAGCGGCGGGTCATTCCTGACAAAGTCCGTCAACTACATTTTCACGGCGTTCCTCGGGAACCATCTGAATATGCTGCCGACCTGGTGGGCGTATTCGATTGCCCTCGGAATCTTCTTCTGCATCCTGCCTTTCACAAGGTATATGCACATCCCATCGGAAATCCTGCTGATTCCGCTGCGCAATGCAGGGCTGAAAATCCGCAACGCACGGAAGGGGCTTGCCAAAGTGCAGGTCTATTCCTGCCCGTCCTGCGGACTCTGCATCGATGCCTGTCCGATGAGCGTGATGAAGACACACACCAAGGATGCCACAGTCTATCTCAACAGGCAGATCCGCAGGGGCAATGAGAGGAGAATCGAGGAAATAAGCGACAAATGCCTGCTTTGCGGGAAATGCACGGCAATCTGCCCTGTCGGAGTGCAGGGAGATGCCCTGAGGGTAGCCCAGAGGGCATTGAGAAATTCCGGAACTGATTCCGTCTGGAAATCTGCGGGAAAGATTGCAGGAACTCCGGAAGCGCCGCGCTCGGAGGGGAAGATATTGTATTTCGCAGGCTGTATGACATCCCTCACTCCTTCAATTATGAAGAGCGTCGGGACCCTGCTCAAGGCTTCGGGCAATGAATATGAAATCCTGGACCGCGACGGAGGAATCTGCTGCGGACGGCCTATGATGACGGCGGGAAGGATTGAGGAAGCCAAGGGGATGATAAGAAGGAACACGGAACTGATACTCGGAAGCGGGGCCGACACCCTGCTTGTGAGTTGTCCGATATGCTACAGGGTGTTCACAGAAAGTTACAGCCTGCCGGGAGTGCGTGTGGTGCATCATTCCGTCTGGATGAAGGAGATGCTCGCCTCCGGGCGGCTGGGACTCATCCCGGACGGGAAGCGTTATGCCTGGCACGACCCGTGTGAACTCGGCAGGGGCTGCGGAATCTACGAAGAGCCACGTGAAGTGCTCAAGGCGGCAGGAGAACTGGTGGAGGCAGGAATGCACCACAAGGAAAGCGTCTGCTGCGGAGGCAGCCTCGGAAGCCTCACATTGAATTTTGAGAAACGGAGGGCGATGACACAGAACGCCCTTGACAATATGACTGCGGAGGACCCTGATGTGATAGTCACAGGCTGTCCCCTCTGTCTAACCACATTCAGCAGGTTTGCGGACCGCCCGGTGAAGGACATATCCGAGGTGGCTTCCGACCTTCTGAAAACTGATTGCCAATAAACAATGAAATATTTAATATTATGACATTCAAACCTACAAAGTACTCATTGATGGATTGTGCATCCGGGCGTGTTTTTGAAGACGCGGGATGGACACTCTCCGATCCACAGGGACAGAAGCCGTCCCTCGTGAGGGCTGTCTATGAAAAGAAGACATACGATCCGAGAGCCGATCTTGACGGATTCTACAGATTTGCCGACTGGCTGCCAATAAGAAGGACTCTTGAGCATTCCTGCGCCCCTGTGACATACAAGAGCAAGGGAATGGCGGAATATCTCGGCCTG
>JBJEJS010000257.1:0-11170 GCA_051878235.1 Candidatus Cryptobacteroides sp. | reverse complement strand
AGTTCTTTATGTACTTGTCACCCTGATACTTACGGACAAGATAGTTGAACTTATTCCGATCAAGATGCGAAGCTAATTGAGCAAAAACGAATGATTGATTATGCATAACTACCTGATTTACAGGAAAAGTTAAGATTCAAAACCGTTTACTTCTCAAACACATTCTAACTATCTAATTATCAACACTTTCAAAGAACTATAAATATATTTTTAGTGGACACTAATGTCCTTTTGTCAATAAGATAACAACTGACTATTTTGACGCAAATATTGCGACGTTATTCGCTGCCAAATGACGCATTAAAAATATTTGTTAGAATGTATATTGAATTCCGTTGGAATGCGGCTGAGCTGACGGCACTTCTTGAAGATGTGAACCGTAAACAGGGCTTGCTTTATGGCAGACTTGCTTCGCTTGGATTTGACAGCAAATTAAAAGCTATGGCGGAGAATCTGACTTATGATGTGGTTTATTCGTCAGAAATAGAGGGAATACGATTGAATGTTGATGAAGTACGTTCGTCCATTGCCCAAAAGTTAGGTATAGAAAATGTCAGACAGACAGCACCGTCGCATTACATTGATTCTATTGTGACAGTCCTGCTGGATGCAGTTAATCATTATGATCAAGTATTGACGAAAGAGAAAATATGTGTCTGGCAGGCAGCATTCTTCCCGACAGGTTTCAGCGAAGGTTCGCAGATTGAAGTCGGGCAGTATCGTACAAACGAGGAACATATAATTTCCGGAATGTTCGGTCGCGAGAAAATCCATTATATCGCTCCATCACCGTCTTTTTCTCAGAGGTCAGCATCGAGCAACAAAATGGGAAGCAATACATCAAGGCACTTTACAAGGGCAAGTTACAAGTGTACGAAAGAATTTTGCCACTTGATGCAGAGCGGTTTGAGAAAGGCGACCTTCCATTGGAGAACCTGCTTGCCAAGTATTGCTCATATCTGAGAACAAGCTAAGAAGTAGGCATAATCATCCTTAAGTAATTCTTATTAACTGCCGCCTATTCAAGTTCATCATCATCAAATATCCTCTTGATATGCTGATTTATAGCAGGAAGAGAAACCCCATATAACTCAGCCATAAGTCTTTGAGTTAGCCAAATATTTTCGGACCACACTGACATAATGTCTTTGTGGCATAAAAATCTTCAGAATTTCTACGAATTTACGGGAGTTGTACATCTTTATTTTGCAAACAACAATCGTAAACACAATGGACAACGAAAAACTTGAACGATTTTTCTCCGACGAATCAACAGAAGAAGAAATTTCAGAAATACACAAATGGGTCGAGGAAAGCGCGGAGCACAACACCGCATTCTCCAATGCGTACAAAAGATATGTGATGACATCTCTCGCTGTTCTAAGGAGTGTCCATAATGAAGAGACGGCGCGCAAGACAGCGGCTGAAGGAGGCAAGTCAAGACGCGGACTGATTCTGAGAATCGTTGCAGGAACTTTATCGGCGGCGGCCGTCCTTGTTGCCGGCGTGTTCATCGGAGACCGGATGTCAGGGGACACCTCAAACCGGTCATTCAGTATTTCCGCAGAGGCGGGCCAACGCGCTAACGTCACCCTTGCAGACGGCACAAAGGTCATACTGAACTCCGGTTCCACACTTGAGTACCCGACATCCTTCACCTCAAGACAAAGGAAAGTCAGGCTTGACGGAGAAGCGATGTTTGACGTCACTTCGGACAGAAAACATCCTTTTGTGGTGGAGACAGGGCAATATGATGTCAAAGTGCTGGGAACCAAATTCGATGTAATCGCCGACAATAATACCGGAATGTTTACTACCGCGTTGCTTGAAGGAAAGGTCAATATTACCGACAAATCCGGAAAAGAGTTGGCGGTCCTCCGTCCGGAGCAGAAAATCACCATCGAAAATGGAGCGGTTTTAATCTCAGAAATCAAGAATCCGGAAGAGGAATGTCAATGGACTGACGGAATCATTTCAGTTGCCGGACAGCCGTTTGACAAGATTATGAAAAAAATCTCAAGAAGTTATGGTGTAAAAATCCGCATAGAGAGGGACAACATTCCTGTGCTCCGTTTCTCCTACCTGAAATTGCGGGTTTCTGACGGTGTGGAACACGCACTGAAATCCTTGCAAAGAGGTGCAGAGTTCACTTATGTCTTTGATGACTCCACGGAAGAGTACATCATCAGATAGCCACAGGGAAAATGTTTAATCCTAATATGAAAACATCAAACATGAAACCAATGTTGCATTTTGTGACATTTCTCTTGCTCCTTTTGCCCCCACTGACAGTGCAGGGACAGGAAAAGAAGGTCACCGTGCATTTTGAAAATGTGCCGATGAGGGTTGCAATGTCTGAAATCGAGAAACAGACAAAGTACCTTTTTGGCACGGAAGAAGGGGTTGACCTTGAAAGGAAGGTCACCCTTGACGGGAAAGATGCTCCGCTGTCGGCAATCCTACGGCAGATGACATCAGGCACGAATCTGTATTTCGAGATTTCAGGAACAAACATCTTCCTCAGCATCAAAAAGGATTCCGGAAGGAAGAAGAAGACGGGATCAGTCGTGGACGAAGCCGGCGAGCCTCTGCCGGGAGTTTTTGTAATGCTGAAGGGCACGACCGAAGCCACGGTAACGGATATTGACGGCAAATGGTCTCTGGAGATACCCTCATCCGGAAACGATCCTGTGATTGTGTTCTCAAGCCTCGGCTTTATGGACATCGAGGTCCCGGCAAACAGCGCGGACTCCGGACTCATCACCCTCAAGGAAGACATAGAGCAGATAGACCCGAGCGTGGTCACGGCTCTTGGAATAAAAAGGTCTGAAAAATCACTAAGCTACAATGCGCAGCAGGTCGGAGGGGAGTCTCTCACCGCAGTGAAGGACGCCAACTTCATCAACTCGCTTTCGGGAAAGGTTGCAGGTCTGAACATCAATGCATCATCCTCCGGCATCGGAGGAGTTTCCAAGGTGGTTATGCGAGGAGCGAAATCCATTGAAGAGTCCTCCAATGCCCTTTATGTGATTGATGGAATCCCTATGGGGAATTTCCGGCATGATTCAGGAGAAGAATTCCAGTCCCAGGGTTCCTCCGAATCGATTGCCGACATCAATCCGGAAGACATCGAGTCAATGACCGTCCTTTCAGGAGCCGCAGCAGCCGCACTCTACGGTTCGGAGGCGGCAAACGGAGCGATTCTCATCACAACAAAGAAAGGCAATGACCAGTCCCTTTCAGTCGATTTCTCCTCAAACACCGAGCTGGTCACCCCTTTTGTGCTCCCACGCTTCCAGAGCACCTACGGAGCCGGGGACAGGTCGTCATATCAAAGTTCCACGACCTATTCCTGGGGACCGGAAATGCACAGCACCTACAATGTCACCAAGGACTACTTTCAGACCGGGGTGAACCAAAGCAACAACATCTCGATGTCAGTCGGAAATGACAAGACAAGATTCTACGCCTCCGCAGGAATGGTGACCTCGAAAGGAATCATCCCGAACAACAAGTATTCACGGTATAACTTCACTTTCAGGAACACGACATACTTCTGGAAAGGAAAGGGACAAGTCGATGTCGGGGCATCATATATCGTTCAGAATGACAGGAATATGACCAATCAGGGAGTGTATTCCAACCCACTGGTGTCAGCCTATCTTTTTCCACGCTCCAATGACTGGGAGGCATTCAGGATGTACGAGCGTTACGACGGCTCAAGGGGAATATTCACACAGTACTGGCCGACTATGGGACAGGACGGGTTCCAGATGCAGAACCCCTATTGGATAAACTACAGGAACATCCGCGAAAATGACAAAAGAAGGTACAGCCTCAACGCATCCATATCCCTTGATCCGACACCTTGGCTGAATGTATCGGCAAGGGCGAAAATGGACGACACGGTAAACGATTTCACGGAAAAATACTGGGCATCAACCAACCTCCTGCTGACAGAGAACTCCCGCAACGGACTCTACGGAATCACCAAGGAGGACAACAGGCAGCTGTACGGTGATATCCTCATCAATTTCAACAGGAATTTTATTGACGGAAAACTGTTTGTGCAGGCAACCGCAGGAGCTTCAATCTCCGATATGTACTATGATGCCTCCCAGGTAAGGGGACCAATTGCCTACGGACTGCTGATCGGTTACGACGGGGACGGGAACCCAATCAACGAGCCGGACAACATTCCCAATGTCTTCAATGTGTTCAACATGTCCAACTCCGCCACAGCAAGGACCCAGACAGGATGGCACGACCAGACACAGTCGGTATTTTTCTCTGCAGAAGCGGGCTGGGATTCCACATATTACCTCACCGTGACAGGACGAAACGATTGGCCTTCACAGCTGGCTGGTCCGAATTCCGTGAAGAAATCATTTTTCTATCCTTCCGTCGGAGCATCAGTAATCCTGTCGGAACTGTTTCCCACAAAATTGAAAAATCTGGAATACCTGAAAGTGAGGTTTTCTTGGGCTTCTGTCGGAAACGCCTTTCAACGCTTCTACGCGAACCCGACAAGGAGCTGGAACAATTCGACATCTACTTGGAACCTCTCAACCCAGAATCCGATTTACAGTCTCAAACCCGAAATCACAAATTCCTTCGAAGTCGGAATCGATGCCAGGTTCCTCCGTCACTGCAGTGTAGTCCTCTCCCTCTATGATGCGAGGACAGTCAACCAGACATTTAACACAGGCATCCCGGCAAGTTCCAAATATTCAAGCATATATGTTCAGTCCGGATCCGTTCGCAACAGAGGTGTGGAACTTCAGGCAGGCTACAGGAACAATTGGAGGTCATTCGGATGGGAGAGTTCACTGACATTCTCCGCAAACCAGAACACAATTCTCCAACTCGGGAGGGATGTAATCAATCCCAACACAGGGAAAATATGGGAAATTGACGACCTCGACATCGGAGGTCTAGGAAATGTGAGATTCATCCTGCGCGAAGGAGGTTCGCTTGGAGACATATATTCCCGCACCGACCTGATGAGGGACACGGACGGAGACATCTATGTGAATGAGGAGGGGAACATCTATGTCCAGAACAAGACGAAGACATCCGACTACATCAAACTCGGCTCAGTCTTCCCAAAAGCGAACATAGCGTGGCGCAATGACTTCTCCGTCAAGGGTTTCAACCTTGGGCTTGTCATTTCGGCCAGGATCGGAGGAGTGGTTTATTCCAGGACACAGGCCACAATGGACTATTACGGAGTTTCCGAAGCATCTGCACAGGCGCGTGCCGCAGGAGGATTCTGCTATGACGGATTGAACCTCATAGATGCCCAAAACTGGTTCCAGACCATAGGCAACGGCGACACCGTCCCCCAGTACTACACTTACTCGGCAACGAATCTCCGTATCCAGGAACTATTCTTCGGCTACACAGTTCCGAAAGAAAAAATGGGAGGAGTATGCTCGCTGTCGGTTTCAGTAGCCGCGAGAAATCTCCTGATGCTCTACAACAAGGCTCCATTCGATCCGGAACTAGTGGCATCGACAGGAAACTATTATCAGGGCATAGACTATTTTATGATGCCGTCCCTGCGCAGCGGTTCATTGAATATCAGGCTTAAATTCTAAAGATTGTTCAGATGAAAAATAATATAATATTGACAGCGGTACTTCTGGCAGTAACATCTTGTACGGCATTCTATCAGGATTACAACACGAATCCGTACGAGGTCACGGAAAACCAGATGCAGAGAGACGGCTACGAGGTTCGTTCTTTCCTTACAGCTATGCAGAATTGGGTCATACCCACAGATGTGAACCAGTGCCAGTTCACGGATGCCCTTCTCGGCTGCGTTTACGGATGTTATTTCGCGGATTCCAACGCAAGTTTCAATGTCGGAAAATTCTCCACCTTCGACCCACAGTCCAACTGGTCCGAAGTGTTTTACGAGACTGTCTATCAACGGATAATCTCCAACTACTTCGAATTGGAATCCGTCTCTTCCGACAGGAATGCCACTGCAATTGCAAAAGTAATCAAAGTCGCAGGATTGCACAGGGTTGCGGATGCCTACGGACCTATTCCATACCTTCACCTGAATGACCCCTCCTACGAGGAGATCCCCCTTGACAGCGAGGAGGAGGTTTACAAGGCGATGATCCGGGACCTGACCGATGCGGTCACAACCCTGACTGAATCCAGGGCAATGACAATCCTACCGAATGCCGACCACATCTCCGGGGGCAGTCTCGAAAAATGGTGCAGGCTGGCAAACTCCCTCAAGCTCAGGCTTGCAATGCGCCTTGTATATGCCGATGCTGACTATGCCAGGCAGACGGCGGAGGAAGCTGTCAATTCAGAGGTCGGAGTAATGGAGGACAATGACGACAACGCGATGTTCTCCGGATTCGGAAAGGACGGAAATCCGTTCAACGTGATGTTCTACACCTACAAGTCAGGCAAAGGAGACCACAAGATTGCTGCCGAGATTATCTGCTATATGAACGGCTACAACGACCCTAGAAGGGAGGCATATTTCACTGTGTCCGATTTCGGTGACGACAACGGTTACGTGGGTCTAAGGAACGGGATAAACATTCCGGAGACATCCGAGGTGGACCGTTACTCATCCTACAATGTGACCGCAGCCTCATCACTGATGTGGATGAACTGTTCTGAGGTCAGCTTCCTTATGGCCGAGGGCGCATTGAGGGGATGGGATATGGGCAGCGACGCGAAAACGTTGTATGAACGCGGAATCAGGCAGTCCTTCGAACGTTCAGGATGCTCCAAAAAATTCGGGGAATACATTTCAGACGGGACATCACGCCCTACGTCATACCTTGACCCAGGTCTGGGACACAATGCCTCAATCCGTTCGGACTGCACAGTCAAATGGGATGAAGAAACATCCTTTGAGGAGAAGCTTGAAAGGTTGATCATCCAGAAATGGATTGCAAACTTCCCTGTGGGCAACGAGGCTTGGGCTGACTACAGGAGAACAGGCTATCCGGCAAGATTCCCCGCTGTCGTCAACAACAGCCCAGATGTCGACTCCGAACTGGGAGCAAGAAGGCTTGTCTATCCTTTAAGGGAATATTCAACAAATGGTGCGGCAATCTCCGATGCCGTGAACAAACACCTCGGAGGCGAGGACAAAATGTCCGTACGCCTGTGGTGGGACTGCAATCCAAGAATCAGATAATTAAAGAAATATGAAAAATTCAGGAATATTTACCATTGTGATGGCGGCATCAGTCCTTGTTTCCTGTTCAAAGTGGACAGAGCCCGAATCTGTGGAAATCAGAAAGCCCTCAATGACTTCCGAAGAAGGCTATGAGACATACGTCAATGCCCTTGCGGACTACAAGGCGGGCAGGCACAAGGTGGTGATGGCATCGGTGGAAAACCCGTCAGGAAGACGGGCATCCACCAAGTCAGAAAGGCTCACCGCCCTGCCGGACAGTGTGGACATTGCCATCCTTCAGAACCCGGCAGACCTGTGCGAAGATTATCTTGCCGAAATGGAAGCCGTCAGAAAACTCGGGACCAAGATTCTCTACCGCATTCCCGGTCCTGTTGAAGAAGATATGCCTTCACTGAAAGATATGCTCTCGCTCTATGAGAGATATGCATACGACGGCATAGTCTTCGACTACAACTCGCCTTCAAACGCCGGTCTGGGAAAGGCGGAACTGGAGGAAATCAGATCCGCAGAAGACGGATTCTGGGATGAAGTTGAGGAGTGGCATTCCTCACACGGGAATGCTCTGCTGATGTTTGCAGGCAAGCCACAATATCTCCTTGACCCGTCAATCCTTTCATTTATGGAATATATAATAATCGATGGAACTGGAGCATCCAGCATTTCCGGCCTTCTTAAAGACATAAGCCTCGCCCTCCCAAAGGATGACGGATATTCCTCCGACAAGTTCATCGTGGAGGTCAATGCTCCGACGCCCGCACTTTTCGTAGAGAACGGGGTCGACGAACAGGGATATTTCTGGAACTATAAGGGAGACAAAAGAATGACAGCCATCGAAGGGGCCGCGAAATGCGCACTTACTGTCTCGGATCAATTCTCAATTATGGGAGTGATGGTCAGGGATGCCCAGAACGACTACTACCATCAGGGAGAGAATTTCATAAACATCAGGCGCGCGGTCACTATTATGAATCCAACGCCACTTGGCAGATAAATAACGGATAATTATGAAAAAGATATTATTATTGACGCTAGTCCTGTCATCAGTAGTCAGCGGATGCTCCCGTTTTGACCAGAACAAGCATTATTTCGGGAACAAGTTATTCATTGAATCAAGCGATGATGTAAAGGAACTGATTCTCAAAGACGGCATTGACAGTTACGGACAGCACCTGAGGGTAATGATGGCAATTCCTGAGGAGAAAGACATCACAGCAGTCCTCGCTGCCGATTTCTCAAAAGTGCAGGCTTTCAGCCTTCAGTACGGAAAGGACAATGTGGAATCCCTCCCCGAAAAATGCTTCACTCTCGAAAACAGCGAATCGGAGATTAAGGCAGGCAGTGTTGAAGGAACTTATGTGACCTTGTCATTCCACAATCTTGAGACACTGGACAGGGATAAGGAATATTGTCTTCCCGTGACTCTTGTCAGTGCGGACGGGAACGCCATCCTCAGGAGCGGAGAAACGAAATTCTACTATTTCCGGGAAGGTTCCCTGATTGACACGGCAATGGACCTGACGGGATTCTGTTGCTGGCCGGAATGGGGAGGATTCGAAGATGTGAAGGATTTGGAACAGTTCACGATGGAGGCTATGGTCAACATCAAGTCCTTCGGCAGAGACATTTCCACGCTTATGGGAATTGAGGACAAGTTTCTCCTACGTTTCGGTGACAACGGGTTGGATCCCGACCAACTCCAGATTTCCTCATCCAAGAAGACCACATCCTCATCTCTCAAGCTGAGGAAATCCCGCTGGTACCACATAGCAGTGACCTTTGACAAAGGTGATGTGCATGCATATCTGAACGGTAATCCTGTGGAGCTGGAGACAAAGAATGTCGGAGCATCCAAAGTGAATTTCCAGGTGGACCATTCGGACGAGATGGGAGGAAAGCCAAGGTGCTTCTGGATAGGATATTCATACGACAAGCAAAGAGGTCTTGATGCCCTAATCTCAGAGGTGAGGTTTTGGAACAAGGTTCTGGACGGCGAGACCATCCGTCAGAAGAACCATTTCTATATGGTGGATCCAGACTCCGAAGGTCTTGTGGCATACTGGAAATTCAACGAAGGCACCGGAAGGGTCATAAAGGACTGGTCGCCGTTCGGTAATGACCTCACAATCACAAAAACAAGCGGAGACAAAGCCGAGCCTGAATGGGTTTCTGTTTCACTCTCGGAAAAAGAATAAAAACAATCTTGAAATGAAAAAGAATTCACTCAACATATTGACTTTAGGTCTGTCCGTGCTTCTTGCATCCTGTGAGATCATTGACCCGGGAATAGCCATTGACCGTTCAGCTATCGACTCGGCACTCAAGACAGAGGCATTCGTCGTAAATACTGCCGACAATTGCAGGCAGAGCAGCATAAGGATGGCTGACAAGAGTGTTTCAGTCTCTCTTGAAGGTGTCCTCAACAGGGAAAGCACAGGGAGTGTCTCAATCTCTCTTGATATTGACGAGGACTATGTTTCAATTTACAACGAGCTTCACGGAACATCCTACGGGTTTTTCCCGGGAACCGTCTCCATATCTTCCGGGATAATTGAAATCGAAGCCGGGAATGACCGGTCGGAATCCGTTGTGGTCAACCTGAAACCAGTCTCATCAATGAAGGAGGACAAGCAGTATCTCCTTCCGATTTCAATCCGTAGCGATGAGGTTCCAATGTCAGCGGATCATTGTCTTCTCATCATCGAGGATGTCAGGAACGGTCTCAAGGAGACTGACAAAGGTAACGGCGCAGTCAAATCCGTGGTCTATGTGGAAGTCAACAATGTCAATCCGCTCAACGCACTCGAATTCAGGCTTGAGAACAGCGGGAAACTGTTTTTCGACCAAGTGATACTTTTCTCCGCAAACATCAACTGGAGCAAGACGGAAAAGAGGGTTTACCTCAAATGCAACCAAAGTGTCCAATTCCTCCTTGACCACAGCGAACAATACATCAAGCCGCTTCAGGACAAAGGCATCAAGGTCATCCTGAGCGTTCTCGGTAATCACGACGAGTCCGGAGTGGCACAACTGTCAGAATTAGGGGCAAGGGAATTTGCGAGGGAACTGGCGGCATATTGCGAGGCATACGGGCTTGACGGAGTCGGCTTCGACGACGAATACAGCAAAAATCCTGATGTCTCGAATCCTTGGCTAACTTACACATCCACTGAAGCCGCAGCAAGACTTCTCTACGAGACAAAAAAAGCTATGCCGGGAAAAATCGTGATGGCATATTACCTCAACCACCTCAACGCATCCCTTCCGTCAATTGATGGAGTGAAACCTGGAAACTTTGTGGATTATGTGGTTCCGGACTACGCAGGCAGCGTGCCCGCCGCTCCTCTGACAGGGATGACCAAGGCCAACTGCGCAGGTGCCGCAATCAATCTGACTTACGGAGGAGGTAGTCTGGAAGAAAGAAACCTTGCAAAAAGCAACAAGGATGCAGGCTATGGCTATTATATGTTCTACAACCTTGACCCGTCACTCTGGTCCACCCAGGTGAACCGGCTCGACAACATCTCCTACGGACTTTACAACCAAGGCATCACAGCCCCTACGGGCTATTACAAATACCAGCAGACAAACAAGACAAACTTATAACCAACAAATAAATCCAATATGAAAAAAGCATTATTATCTTTGGTTGCCCTTACGGCAATGATCTGCTCCTGCACAAAACAGGAACAGGTGGCAGAGGAAATCATTCCTGACGAGATTGAGATTTCCCAGAAGACCCCGATTGACCTTCCAAACGAGGGAGGCAGTTTTGACGTGAGCGTGACAAGCTCAAAACAGTGGACTTTGAAGTCCGACTGCGACTGGATCAGACACTCGGCCTGCTACGGTGAGGATGGCGACGTGGTGACATTCAAAGTTGACGCAAACAACTCCACGACCGCGAGAAAAGCCGACATCACATTCGTTGTCGGCAAGGAGTCGGCAAAGTTTACAGTCAAACAGGGAGAGGGCGCAAGCCTCGAGATCGAA
>JBJEJS010000256.1:0-11177 GCA_051878235.1 Candidatus Cryptobacteroides sp. | reverse complement strand
AAGAACATCATATCGATATTCTTTGCAAGTGTCCATCGGGGATTCATCTGCTTCAGGTAAAACGGAATACCGCCCATAATCATATAGCACTCCGCTATATCATATCTGGTCAGTTCGAATCCGCGAGTCCTGAGATACTCCTCAGTCTCTTTCAGGTTGAATGGACGAAGGAATATGCGCGTCGCAGACCTGTTGAACAACCCGCCCTTGTCCCCAAGGAGCTTGTCGGTCATCCACGAAGTCGCGCTTCCGCAAGCCACAAGGACGATGTTGTCCTCGGCGGAAGCCCAGCCGTTCCAGAACGACTCCAATGCCGACACGAAGTCGGAGTTTGCTGTGTCCAGCCACGGCATCTCGTCAATGAAAATGACTCTCTTTTCCGACTGGACGGTACGCAGATAAGCCTTCAGCTTATCAAACGCCTTGTACCAGTTCTCAGGAACGGAAACGGCCTCTCCGGAGTAGTCTTCCAGAGAAGCAGCAAAGCGTTCCAGCTGTGTCCCGGTGCTTTTGTTGAACACCCCGGTATGCTTGAACGCATACGTGTTGTCGAAGAACTTGTTAATGAGGAATGTCTTCCCCACACGCCTTCTTCCATACACAATCACCATTTCGGACTCCCTTGACTTCATTACTTCATCAAGCAACTCCCATTCATATTGTCTTCCAACAAGTTTCGGTTTCATATCCTTCGATGTTAATGTTGTTGCAAAGATAATCAAATTTCCTCCTATTTCATCATTATCTCGAGAAATTATGGGACATAATGAGGAAATTACCCTGCCGATTTCATCATTATCTCTGATTTTTAAGGCACATAATGACCGGCATTGATTCCAAAGAATTCACGTTGACCTATTCAGCATATACACCACGTGCTACATAAAACAGATCCCGTACTTATTTTAGTATTTATTGATGTGCGGTTTTTCGTATTAAGGAATATTTTGGTATTTTTGCAGGCTACGCCCGTGCGGAGCAGGCGGGAAGACAATTAACATCCCAGCCGGATGCCACTCTGTAATCAAGACACTGATGCCCTTAGGTGAGGAATTTGTTCAGAATGACATCAGCAATGCTGACAACCAGCAGATCATCATCCTCACAGGTCTGAACATAGCCGATAAGTCAGGTTATACACCTTAAGTTACATACATTTACGATATATTCAAGAAAGATAGGAAGTCGCAAAAAGCTGAAAGTAATCCCTCAACATTAATCCGATTAACAGATTCAACCTGATTCTTACACATTATTGGAATGGAGAAAGAACTGAAATATACGGCGTTTATAAGTTATAACTCAAAAGATAATCG
Organism: Candidatus Cryptobacteroides sp.; assembly: GCA_051878235.1. Lineage (GTDB taxonomy): Bacteria > Bacteroidota > Bacteroidia > Bacteroidales > UBA932 > Cryptobacteroides. Next base: position 9,861 of record JBJEJS010000256.1, on the reverse strand, counting down.
TACTGCAAGATGGCTGCAAAAACGATTAGAAGATTACAGTTTACCTTCTGTTATTGCTCATGTATACGGGTCAAATCATGTTAAGACAACGGGAATTGATGCGAATGTTGGTTCCGTTAGTTTGCTACAAGGAAATCTACAGGATGCATATAAAAAATTTCAGAAGCATTTGTCAAGTGTAAAAAGTAATTTTGGTGAATATGAGGGTACACATTCACTATTTGCTGATGCTCATATGAATATGGGCAACTATTATTATGCGAAAGCAAATGAAGCCTATTTGAAAAAAAATCCCGAAATTTCTAATCAATATGCATCACAGGCAAAAGAAGAATTCAGTAAGGCAAAGAGCATTATTGAGACAATATATGGCAAAGACTACGCAGGAATATCATCTTCACTAAACGCTATAGCCAAAACTCAAGTATTTCTTCAACAGTCCGATTCTGCAATAACAAATTATACCAAAGCCGCCGAATTGACTATCAATCAATTTGGGAAACAATCACCTTTAGTTGCACAGGCATATGCAACATTAGGCTTTGCATACAATTATAAAAGTGATCAAGAAGGTGCTGTGGATGAAGAAACACTAAATCAGGCTAAAGAATATTATAAAAAAGCCATTGAGATTCGAGAAAACAGCCAAGGAAATTCAATGGAAATTTTAATGACTTCTACAATGGATTGGCGCATGTCTCTGTCCTTAATTTATATGAAACTATTTGATTATGAGAATTCTTTTAAAATTATAGATAAACTCATTAATGAATTGGAAGACTTACAACTCGAAAACAAATACCCTCTCTATGTCTGTTATTTTACAAAAGCTAATATGATCATAGCATGTGAAAGAGACCCTCAAGATGCTTTGAACCTATTATTAAAAGCCAATGAATTGTTTCCTCTTTTGGGATTCTCAGATTATTTGGTGAAAGAAATACAATATTCACATTTGTTGTCATCTTTTGGAATTGTTTATGAAAAAACAGGCGCCACAAATGATGCTATAAAAAGTTACGAGAAGGCCTATGAAAAGTTAAAAATATTCTCAAATAATCCACAGGTAAATACAATGAAACAGAACTTAATAGAAAAATTAGAAGAGTTAAAATAAACCTTTCCAAAGACTGACGCACAAAGAAAGTTATGGAAAAAATTTGACAATCCTTCCTGAATCATCTAAGAATAATATGGTTCTAACTTTCTAAAAATTATTGGTTCTCATTTTTCTGAAAATATGCGGAAACAAAATTAATGCTTATTGGTAGATTGATGATATCAATTCCTAATGAATCATTGAAATGACAACCTAAATGCGAAAGAAGTAAAAAAGAGATATTTTTCATATACCTTAACAATGATTTCAGAGATATTTTGGTATTTTTGCAGGCTACGCCTGTTGGAAAAGGGCAATATGGATGGAATTGATGAATAATATATATTTATAAATATTGAGATGGCAACAAAGCAACCAAGCGAGACCCCGATGATGAAGCAGTTCTTTGCCGTGAAGGCGGAACATCCTGAGGCTTTGCTGCTTTTCAGGTGCGGGGACTTTTACGAGACTTACGGGGAGGATGCGCTCACCGCAAGCAAGGTCCTCGGCATTGTCCTGACCAAGAGGTCGAATGCCGCCCCGGACTCGATTCCGATGGCCGGCTTCCCTTACCATTCCATCGACTCATATCTTCCCAGACTGGTCCGCGCAGGCTACAAGGTGGCTGTCTGCGACCAGCTTGAGGACCCTAAACTCACAAAAAAGATTGTCAAGAGGGGCATAACCGAACTGGTCACCCCGGGAATAGCCTTCAACGAGCAGCTGCTTGAGCAGAAGGAGCACAACTACATAGCCGCGCTGACTTTCGGAAAGGACAAATGCGGGGCGGCGTTCCTCGATGTCTCCACAGGCACATTCCAAGTGGCGGAAGGGACCATCGATTACATCTCCACCCTCCTGGGCTCGTTTGCCCCAAAGGAACTTCTTGTCCCTAAGGGTTACGAAAAAGGCACAAAGGAGCGTTTCGGCGACAATTTCTATGTCTCGGCCATCGAGCAATGGGCCTTCGTCTATGAAAGCGCGGTGGAGAAACTGAAGAGGCAACTCAAGGTGGATTCGCTCAAGGGCTTCGCAATCGACAGGTTTCCTCTGGGAGTGTGCTCGGCAGGGGCCCTTCTGGTCTATCTCGAGCAGACCCAGCACAGCGGGCTATCCAACATCTGTTCCATCTCCAGAATCGACGAGGGCTCTTTCGTCTGGATGGACCGCTTCACATTCCGCAATCTTGAGATTTTCGACTCCGCCTCAGGGAAGGACGGGGTTTCACTTGTGGATGTGATTGACAGATGCTCCTCACCTATGGGGTCCCGTCTCCTGCGCACCTGGCTGGCTATGCCTGTGATGGACCTGCAGGAACTCGGAGACAGGTATTCCGTAGTGCAGCATTTTGTGGATGACTCCCAGGCCCTCCAGAGCGTGCAGGGACTAATCGGGGACATCGGTGACCTTGAGAGAATCATCTCAAGGGCAGCCGCAGGGAAAATCCTCCCGCGCGAGGTGATGCAGTTGCACAGGGGTCTGAGCAGGATAGTGCCAATCAGGGAATTGTGCTCAGGCAAGGGAGTGGAGACTCTGGACAGGATGATGTCGCAGATGAGCGACTGCGCCGCCCTTATTGAATATCTCGGAAAGACTATGCACCCGCAGACCGCGGCGGCCGTCGGGAAAGGGGATGTCATTGCGCCGGGCGTCTCGGAGGAACTTGACGAACTCCGAAGGATTGCCCGTCACGGGAAGGATTATCTCATTGACCTGCAGCAGAGGGAAATTGAACGGACAGGCATATCATCCCTGAAAATCGGTTACAATTCCGTCTTCGGCTACTATCTTGAAGTGCGCAATGTGCACAAAGAGAAGGTCCCTCAGGAATGGATACGCAAACAGACCCTCGTGAATGCCGAGCGGTACATCACCGAGGAACTCAAAGAGTACGAACAGAAAATCCTCGGTGCGGAGGAAAGGATATATCTCCTTGAGTCACAGATATATGCTGAACTTGTCTCGAAAATCCAGGAGAACATCTCGAAAATTCAGGACAACTGCCGCATCCTTTCGCGGCTGGATGTGCTTTCGGGATTCGCCGAACTTGCCGTCACCAACCGCTACTGCCGTCCGAAGATGAACGGCGGAAAGGGCATCAGCATAAAGGCGGGAAGGCATCCCGTGATAGAGACGCTTATGCCTGCAGGAGAGGAATTTGTCCCGAATGACATCCATCTCGATGCCGACAGGCAGCAGATCATCATCCTGACAGGTCCGAATATGGCAGGTAAGTCAGCCCTCCTCCGCCAGACCGCCCTGATCGTCCTGATGGCGCAGATCGGCTCATTCGTGCCTGCGGCTGAGGCTGAGATAGGCTATTGCGACAAAATCTTCACAAGGGTCGGAGCCTCGGACAACATCTCCCGGGGGGAATCGACCTTTATGGTGGAGATGCTGGAGACCTCGATGATCCTGCACAACCTCTCCTCCCGTTCTTTAGTCCTTCCGGATGAAATCGGAAGGGGGACATCGACATACGACGGAATGTCGATCGCAAGGGCAATTGTGGCATACATCCACGAGTGGGGAGATGGCGCGAAGACCCTTTTTGCCACCCATTACCACGAGTTGAATGACCTGGAGGGGATGTACGACCGTGTGAAGAACTTCCATATCGAGGTCAAGGAGGTCGGCAGGAATGTGATTTTCCTGCGCAAGCTCAGGGAGGGCGGAGTGGCCCACAGTTTCGGTATCCACGTGGCGCGTCTTGCAGGGATGCCGTCGAAGGTGATAGAGTCGGCGGAAAGTACCCTGTCCGCCCTTGAGAAAGGCTCAGGTCTTCAGGCAAAGGCCCTGCCATCCCGCACGACGAAGCCCCACAATGTCAAGGAGGGTGTAGTGGAGAGCGACGGAAGCCTCCAACTGTCTTTCTTCCAATTGGAAGACCCTCTTCTGATGTCCCTCCGGGACGATTTGAATTCAGTGGATATAAACAATATGACCCCGCTCCAGGCATTTGATTTGCTTCGCGCGATGAAAGAGAAAATGGGGATATAAAAATATGAAATATATGAAACTTTCTTTTCTTTCCATAGCGGCTGCCGCCGCATTTCTTGTCTTCGCGTCCTGCACCAAGGAGGGCACGGCGCGCTTCGACGGCAACTTCACCTTCAAGACAGGAGGGACGATAACGGTCACGGAAAAGGACAATACGGCGGGAGGTGCCGAGCCGGAGACCATATCCCTGACTGCGGAGGGAGGGCAGATGGACATACTGACTGTTGACAAGAAGACGGGCAAGATGATTGTCACGATGAACATCACAGGGGGTACGGTCCTGACTTTCGATGCACTGGCACAGGAGAAGACCCTCACTTTGGAGCCTATTGAAAGGACGGTGAAGATCTCTGTCGGGAATGACCTGACCAAGGTGGACGCAAAAGTGACCGTCAGCGGCTTCGGGGAGAGGTTCACCGATGTCATAATTTTCCGCCTGACCTACGAGGGGGGATACACCTTCCTCGGTACCGAATATGTCATACAGTCAAGTTCGGTTGACTGCGTCGCCAAAAAGAATTAGGAGGACGGACTATGGAAAAGAGAATTTGCCTTGCCTTTCTCGCAACCGCGCTTCTGGCATCCTGCTCAGAAGCGCCTTCGGTCTTTCAAAGGAAATCCGCTGCGGCAGCGGAGGTCTCCGTAAAAGTCGAGCCGGTGAGGGAGGTCGGCGACGCCTCCTCGGACATTTATGTGGGCACGGTGCATCCTGACAAAAGCATAGTGCTCACAACTCCTTATCCCGGGACGCTTGCGGAACTGAATGTCCGGAAAGGGCAGAAGGTCTCCAAAGGGGATGTCGTAGCGAAGATTGTGTCCCAGAGCGTCATCAGCAGCCGCGAGATGGCCCACGCGAATCTGGAGCAGGCACAGGACGGCTACAGGAGGGTGCAGTCTGTCTATGACGCGGGGAGTGTCCCTGAGGTCAAACTGGTGGAGATCAAGACCCAGTTGGCAAAGGCAGAGGCGGCCGCCCGTACAGCCGACAAGGCGTTGGAGGACTGTTCTGTCAAGGCTCCCTACGACGGCACCGTCGGGGATGTCTATGTGGACGGCGGGGTGGAACTCTCCGTCGCGCAGCCGATTGTGAAAATCCTTGACTTATGCTCTGTGGAGATTCATTTCCCTGTTCCGGAGAAGGAGGTGAACTCATTGACGGCAGGAGCGAGGGTGACTGTGGACATCCCTGCCCTCTCCCTCCAGGGAGTTCCCGCAAAGGTGACCGTCAAGGGAATAGCCGCATCAGCCGTCTCCCATTGCTATGAATGTGTCTGCGTCCCTGTCTCAAAGGTGGAAGGGCTTATGCCCGGGATGGTCTGCAAAGTGCGTATGCGTCCTTACGGAAGCGGAAGCAATGTGGTCGTGCCCGCCAAGGTGGTGAGGACAGACGAGGACGGGAGATATGTCTGGATTGTGGACTCCTCCGATGTGGTGCGCAAGGCAAGGGTCACTGTAGGGGGCTTCAGCGGTGACGGTGTCATTGTCACCCAAGGGCTTGAAAGCGGCGACAGGGTGATAGTGGAAGGCTCAAGGAGGGTCAGTTCAGGAATGAGGGTAAAAACAGTCGAGTGATGCGTCAGGCCGGCAGTTTCATAGAGGGAACAATCCGCTACAAAAAGATTGTGTATTTCATCGTGGCTCTCCTGATGGGGTCAGGTGTGTACGGCCTGCTGTACATCAACAAGGACGAGTTCCCGACATTCGAGATCAAGGACGGTCTTGTGGTGGGAGTCTATCCCGGAGCAAACGCGCGGGAGGTGGAACAGCAACTCACCAAGCCATTAGAAGAACTTCTTTTCACTTTCCAGGAGGTTGACAGGAGCACATATTCCTATTCCAAGGACGGGATGTGCTTCATTTATGTCCGCCTCAACTCTCCTGCAAGCAAGACCAACGAGGTCTGGTCAAAGATAAAGCATCAGATAAACGCCAAGAAGGCCTTCCTGCCTGCTGGTGTGCTCGCCGTGGCGGTGATGGACGACTTCAGCGCGATTTCCTCGATGCTCATAGCGATGGAGTCCCCTGACAAGAGCCACTCCGAGATGGAGGAATATGCCGATGCCCTCTGCGAGAGGCTCAGGGACCTGAAGAATCTCGGCAGCGCGAAAATCTACGGGACACGCAACGAGGAGATTGCCGTGCATCTCGACCTTGAGAAAATCTCCTCCTACGGAATCAGCCCGTCCTCCCTCGCCCTGAATTATCAGACCTCCGCCCTCCAGATTCCAAGCGGGACCTTCAAGACGGACTATGTCAACTCACCTGTCCATATCTCAGGGACAGTCGGCAGCGAGAGGGAGATAGCCCAGAAGATAGTCTATTCCGACGGCGCGGGCAATGTCATCAGGCTCAAGGATGTGGCAAGCATCGAAAGACGCTGTGAGGACCCTTCCTCCTTTGTGAGTTTCAACGGGCACACCGCCCTGGTCATCTCCCTTGAGATGCGCCCGGACCACGACATCACCGCTTTCGGAAAGGATGTGGACAAGATTCTTGCGGAATTCTCCGAAACCCTTCCTGAAAGCGTGACAATCACCAAAATCTGCGACCAGCCGAATGTGGTGAGCAAGTCGGTCTGGACATTTGTCAGGGACCTTGTCATCTCGATGCTCGTGGTTATTTTCGTGATGCTGATGCTCTTCCCGTTCCGTTCGGCGATGATTGCAAGTTCGGGTGTGCCTGTGTGCACCATCATCACGATTGCGGTGATGTATTTCTCAGGGATGAACCTCAACACGGTGACCCTCGCCGCCCTCATCGTGGTGCTCGGAATGATAGTGGACGACTCCATCATCACGATGGACGGCTATATGGACAAACTCGGGAAAGGCCTGAAGAAGAAGGCGGCAGCGGCGGCGAGCGTGACGGAACTGTTTATGCCTATGCTGCTCTCCACCCTGTCGATAGGCTTTATGCTCTTCCCTATCAAGGCCATCATCTCAGGCTACCTCGGGGATTTCGTAAAGAGTTTCCCTTGGATAATAGCCATAGCCCTGATGATATCCCTCGTCTATGCCATCTTCGTCGTCCCTTCGCTGGAAGTCAAATACATAAATTCCGCCAAGACATCATCCAACGGACGGTTTGCCAAGATTCAGGGCAAATTTTTCTACTGGCTTCAGGTGGGATATGAGAAACTTGAGGCATTTTGTTTCCGCCATCCTTATCCGACAATCCTCGTGGGTGTCGTGGCTGTGGGGCTCGGAGTCCTGATGTTCCTCCAGCTCAACATCCAGATGATGCCTATGGCCCAGAGGAAGTTCTTCGCCGTGGAGATTTACCTCGACCCTTCCGACGGCATCAGCAGGACAAAGGAAATAAGCGATTCCCTTGAGCACATCCTCCTGAGGGACAAGGGAGTGACCTCGGTGACAGCCTTTGTGGGCTCAGGCGCGCCGCGCTTCAACGCCACATACGCGCCAAAGGCCCCGGGAGCGAACTTCGCCCAGATGATAGTCAACACGAAATCCTCAAGGGAGACCGAGAGGATACTGAAGGAATACGGCACCCGTTACGAATACTATTTCCCTGAGGCGCAGATACATTTCAAACAGATGGACTACCAGGGCGTGACCGCTCCTGTGGCTGTGGTGTTCAAAGGAGGGGACCTTGACAGGATGAAGCCTTTGGCCGATTCCCTCAGGACCTTTATGGCCGCAGAGTCTGACATAATGAGATGGGTGCACACCGACTGCGACAGTTATGTCCCTACAGTCGAGGTGAATCTTGACAGCGACGAGGCTGCAAGGCTCGGGGTGAACAGGAGCCTGCTCTCGCTATCCCTTGCAGGCTCTCTCGGCGGAAGCAGCATCGCGACCCTCTGGGAGGACGACAAAGAAATCCCTGTCAGGATCTACAGCGACGCTGTCGGCAAGGAGATGTCCTACGATGTCATCGGCAACCAGATGGTGGCGACGTCTGTCCCTGGGGTGTCCGTGCCTTTGAGACAGGTCGCTTCCGTCAGCCCGGGATGGGAGTACGAGGCAATCCCGCACACGGGAGGCAAGAGGAGCATCACCGTCTATGCGGATATGAACTACGGCACCAGCCAGCCTGCGGCAATGAAAAGGATCAAGGAATATGTGGAATCGAGGATTGTCCCCGTTCTTCCCGAGGACGTGACCGTCTCCTACGGAGGGCTTTCTTCCGTCAATGACACCGTCATTCCCGAGATACTCCTGAGTTTCATCTGCGCCGTGATGATCCTGTTCTTCTTCCTGCTCTTCCACTTCAAGAAGATGTCCCTGTCATTCCTGACCATAATCCTGAGCCTCATCTGCCTTTTCGGGGCGTCATTCGGGCTCTGGGTCTTCGGACTCGACTTCGGAATCACCTCTGTCCTCGGACTTATCAGCCTTGTGGGAATCATAGTCAAGAACGGGATAATGATGTTCGAATGTGCGGAGGAACTGCGCCTGGGCAAAGGGCTTCCCGTGAGGGAGGCTGCCCTGGAGGCCGGCAAGAGGAGGATGCGCCCGATTTTCCTGACCTCCTGCACCACCGCCCTCGGAGTGCTTCCGATGATTATCAGCAGGGATGCCCTCTGGATGCCTATGGGCGTTGTGATATGTTTCGGAACTGTGATGTCAATAGTCCTTATTGTGCTTATAATGCCTATTTCGTACTGGCAGTTGTTCAAGAACGCGAAAAAGGAGGTGGAAGATGAGGAATAGGTTTATGAGATATGGATCATTCCTAATGGTATATGGGTTATTCCTGACGGGAATCTTCCCTGTCTGCGCATACTCCCAGGACAGGGTCACCCTCACGATGGAGGACTGCCGCCGTATGGCGGCCGAAAACAACAATGCCGTCCGGAACTCCCGCCTGGATGTCACTGCGGCAAAGGCACGCAAAGGGGAGGCCCTTGCGGAATACTTCCCTCAGGTGTCCCTGAACGCCTTCGGCTTCCACGCCATCGACCCGATGCTCAAAATAGGCCTGAAGGACATCCTCGGGGATTCCGATGCCGCACACGAATTGGCAAACAGCGTCAATGACTATGCCCGCCTATACGGAATCAACAGCACATATTCGACCCTGTGGCACGGCTATGGGGCTTCCGTCTCCTTCATCCAGCCTGTCTTCGCAGGAGGGAGGATAGTGAGCGGAAACCGTCTTGCCTCCCTCGGGGTCAAGGCTGCGGAACTCCAGTACGGGCTTCAGCAGCGTAAGAGCGCGGAACAAATCGAGGAGCAGTACTGGCAGGTGGTCTCCCTTGAGGAGAAGATGAAGACCCTGTCCCAGGTGCAGACCCTTCTGGACACCTTGCAGAAGGACATCAACGCGGCTGTGGCCGCAGGGGTGGCGGTCGAGTCGGACAAACTTCAGGTGAAGTTGAAGATGAACGAACTGCGCTCCACCCGCACCAAACTGCGCGGGGGAATCCGCCTTGCGAAGATGAACCTCTGCAATTCCATCGGACAGGAGTACACCCCGTACAGCACAATCGGCACAGACTCCCTGCCCCACATCGACAGCATCCTGCTCACAACCCGTGCCGGAAGGCTTGACGAGCCGATGGCCTATTACCGCGACGAGGAGGAAATCGTGAATTCCCGTGAGGAGAAACGGCTTCTGGAAATCTCTGTGGACGCTAAAAGGATGGAGAAGAGGATGGTCCTCGGGGAAGTCCTTCCGCAGATTGGCATAGGGGGATCCTACGGTTACGGCGCCCTCATCGGGGACGGCCGTCTCAACGGGACTTTGTTCGCCACCCTGAAAATTCCTGTGACCGACTGGGGGAAATATGCCCGCAGGCT